>JBILWD010000064.1:0-14407 GCA_044370095.1 Opitutaceae bacterium
GGAGAGGAACTGCCTCCCGTCCGCCTGTTCACGACGCGTTTCGGCGCGACGGAACCGCTGGAGGTGGCCGCACCGAAGGTCCTCCGCGCCCTCGCCGCGGACCAGCGCGGACCGACCGACGAGGCCGTCCTGCGCGAGACGTGGCGGCTGAGCACCCGAAGTGATCCGGAGGCGCTGACCCGCTACCACCGCGTGGCCACCGGCCTGCGCGCCACCCGCGGCGGCAAGGCCATGACGATGGTCACCGAGGCCGCGCCACCCCTCACGGTAAGGCTGCTGCCCCGCGGCAACTGGCAGGACGAGACGGGGCCGGTGGTAACGCCCGCGACGCCGAGCTTTCTCCCCGGCCGACGCGAGAGCACGCCGGAAAAGCGCCTCACGCGCCTCGACCTCGCGCACTGGATCACCGGTCCGGACAATCCCATCACCGCCCGCGCGGTCATGAATCGTCTCTGGGCCATGTACTTCGGCGTTGGCCTGAGCGCGGTGGTGGACGACCTCGGCTCGCAGGGCGAATTGCCCTCGCACCCGGAACTGCTCGACTGGCTCGCCGCCGAGTTTCGGGGCGGAGGCTGGGACTTGCGCCGGATGATCCGGCTGATCGTCACGAGCGCGACCTACCGGCAAAGCAGCGACTACCGGACCGAGCTGCGCGAAGCCGATCCGGCCAACCGCCTGCTGGCCGCGCAATCGCCGCGACGCCTCGAGGCGGAGTTCGTCCGCGACAACGCCCTGTTCATCGCCGGGATGCTCGACCTGCGCGACATCGGCGGGCCCAGCGCCAAGCCGTACCAGCCCGCCGGCTACTACGCGGCGCTCCAGTTTCCCGACCGCGACTACGTGAACAGCGGCGCCGATGCCCAGTGGCGTCGCGGCGTCTACACGCACTGGCAACGGACGTTCCTGCACCCGATGCTGGCGAACTTCGACGCCCCGGCCCGCGATGAGTGCGCCGCGCAACGCAGCCTGAGCAACACCCCGCAGCAGGCCCTCACGCTCCTCAATGACCCGACCTTCGTCGAGGCCGCCCGTCAGTTCGCCGCACGGGTCATCGCGGACGGCGGCACGGACGACGCACGGCTCCGCCACGCGTTCCGAATCGCGCTGGCGCGAGCGCCGAAGCCGGCGGAGGTGGACTCGCTGCAGGCATTTCTGGCGACGCAACGGGCGACCTATCGCGCCGCCCCGGCCGAGGCGGAGAAACTGCTCCGCCAAGGCATCGCGCCGCCCGCGACCGGCGACCTCCTCGAACTGGCCGCGTGGACCAGCGTCGCCCGGGTCCTCCTCAATTCCCAGGAAGTGATCACCCGCTACTGACGCCAACGATGAATCCCTTCGACGCCCACCGCCACGCCCTCAGCGTCAACCGGCGCACGTTCCTCACGCAGAGCGCCTACGGTCTCGGCGGACTCGCGCTGGCGCTGATGAGCGAACGGCGCGCCGCCGCCGGGGCTTCGGGGAGCACCGGGGTGCCGTCCCGGCTGCCACCAGGCTGGAGCGGCGCGCTGCGCGAGGCGCATCTGCCGATCAAGGCGAAGCGCGTGATTTTCCTCTGCATGGCCGGCGGGCCGTCGCAGTTTGAGACCTTCGACTGGAAACCGAAGCTGAAGGAACTCGACGGACAGGTCTTCCCTGACTCGTTCACCAAGGGCCAGCAGCTCGCCCAGCTGCAGAACACCGTGCTCAAGGCGCGCGGCGCGTTCACGACATTTCGCAAGCACGGTCAGGCCGGCATCGAGGTCAGCGACCTCTTCCCGCAGATCGCGAGCGTGGCGGACGATCTCTGCGTGATCCGGTCGATGCAGACCGAGCAGATCAATCACGACACCGCCCACGCGTTCATGAACACCGGCTCCATCATCAAGGGCCGGCCCAGCATGGGCTCGTGGCTGCTCTACGGGCTGGGCGCGGAGACGCAGGAGCTGCCCGGCTTCATCGTGCTCAATTCGCAGGGCAAGTACGGTCTCCAGCCCATCTCCGCACGACAGTGGTCCAGCGGCGTCCTGCCGGGCCGCTTTCAAGGCATCCAGTTCCAGTCGCGCGGTGACGCCGTGCACTACGTCGGCAGCCCCGAGGGCGTCTGCCAGAGCACGCAGCGTCAGGTCATCGACGAGGTCCGGCGCATGAACGGCCTGCTCGCCGAGGAGACGCGCGATCCGGAAATCGCGACGCGCATCGCGCAGTACGAGATGGCCTTCAAGATGCAGAGCAGCGTGCCCGAGCTGACCGACTTCCGGAGCGAGCCGCAGTCGGTGCTCGATCTCTACGGCGTGAAGGAACCGGGCGACGGCAGCTTCGCCTCGAACTGCATCCTCGCGCGCCGGCTCGCGGAGCGCGGCGTTCGTATGATCCAGCTCTACCACCGCGCTTGGGATCACCATACCGATCTGGAGCCCGGGATGAGAGCGGGCGCGAGGGAGGTCGATCAGGGTACCGCCGCACTCATCAAGGACCTCAAGCAACGCGGGATGCTCGACGACACGCTCATCCTGTGGGGCGGCGAATTCGGCCGCACGCCGATGGGCCAGGGTACGGGGCGCGATCACCACATCCTCGGCTTCAGTGTGTTCCTGGCCGGCGGCGGGGTGAAGGCCGGCACGGTCTACGGCTCCACCGACGAGCTCGGTTACCGCGCGCTGGAAAACCCGGTGAACGTCCACGACCTGCACGCCACCATGCTCGCCCTGCTGGGGATCGATCATCACCGCCTCAACAAGAAGTTCCAGGGCCTCGATGTGCGCCTCACGGGCGTCGCGGGCAAGGTCGTGAGGGGAATCATGGCGTGACCGGCCCGCGGAGCGCCAAACTTCGCATGACGCCTTTCCGTAGAATCCTATTCCCCCGCGGCGGCGCGGCTGGCGGGGCCGCGCGTCCCCCGCATTCTTCCTTCGTCGGCCGACGCCGCGCCCGAGGCCACTTCCTCGCCGCGATGATCGCATTCGCGGGTACCTTGGTCCACGCGCAGGATTTCCGCACCGGCACCGTGGCCGAACGCTACCTTCTGCTTTGCGCCAATTGCCATGGGAGGAATCTCGAGGGAAGCGGCACCGGGCCGTCCCTGCTCAAGGACACGTGGCTGCACGGCGGCGACGACGACAGCATCGCCCGGAGCATTCGCAGCGGGTTTCCCGAAAAAGGCATGCCCGCGTGGGGGGCCGCGTTTCCCGAAAAGGAGATCCGCGCCATGGTCATCTACCTGCGCGAGGCCCGGGCCAAGGCGATCCGGGACCAGGCCAGAGCCAGCGCACCCCCGGCCACCATGGCGGCCAGGAGTCAGCTCCACGACTTCACCCTCGAGACGTGGGTCGATCAGGTGGTCGAGCCGTGGTCCCTCGCGTTTCTCTCGCCGACCCAGGCGATCATGACCGAGAAGCGCGGCTTTCTTTACTTGATCGAAAACGGCAAACTCGCCGCCCGCCCGATCAGCGGCCTGCCCATGATCTATGTCGGCGGCCAAGCCGGCCTGATGGATGTCGTTCCCCATCCCGACTACGCGACCAATGGCTGGATCTATCTCTCCTCCAGCGAGCAGCAGACCAAGGCCGACGGTACGCCGGGCGCCTTTACCCGCATCATCCGCGGCAAGCTCAAGGACGGCGTGCTCATCGAGCAGCAGACGCTCTTCCAAGCCAAGCTCGAGCACTTCATCCGGGCTGACTGGCATTTCGGGTCCCGCATCGCCTTCGACGGCAAGGGCTACCTCTTCTTCAGCATCGGCGAGCGCGGCCAGAATGAGCACGCGCAGGATCTCTCCCGGCCCGGCGGAAAAATCCACCGCCTCCACGACGGGGGTCGGGTGCCGGCGGACAACCCGTTCGTCGGCGACCCCGCCGCCGTTCCCTCGATCTGGAGCTACGGGCACCGCAATCCCCAGGGCCTCGCCTTCTCCCCGGTCAGCGGTGAACTCTTCAGCACCGAGCACGGCCCCCGCGGGGGCGACGAGCTCAATCTCGTGCGCCGTGGTCTGAACTATGGCTGGCCGGTCATCAGCTACGGCATGAACTATGACGGCACGACGCTCACGGAACTCACCGCGAAGGAGGGCATGGAGCAGCCCATCGCCTACTGGGTGCCCTCGCTCGCGACGTGCGGGATCAACTTCTACACGGGCGAACTCTTCCCGAAGTGGAAGAACCATCTTTTCCTCGCCTCACTCGCCGCCGAGCAACTGCTGCGCATCGAGGTCGCCGGCGGGAAGGTCATCTCGCAGGAGGTCCTCTTCAAGGACCTCGGCCGCATCCGCCACGTGATCACCGGACCCGACGGCGCACTCTACGTCCTCTTGCCCAAGCGCATCGTCCGACTCACGCCGGCGCCCTGATTTACGTTCCATCGGTCCGGTGCCATCGCCGCGTGCTGCTGCGGGTGCTGGGGCCGAGCCTGGCGCGGCCGCCGTTCAACCTGGGCGGCGTCCTCGACGACCCGGAGCTGGAATTGCGGGATGCGCGCGGCGCGCTGCTGCTGCGCAACGACGACTGGACCGGAGACGCGGAGGGTGGGGCGAGTCCCGAGAATGATTTTCGGCCGCGGGTGGCGACGCACGGCGAGCGGGCGCTGTTCGCGACGGGGCGGGCGCCGGGCAACCGCCGCGAGCCGGCGGTGCTGGTGGATCTGCCGGCGGGCGCGTACACGGTGATCGTGCGGCCCTTCGAGTTGCGCACCGCGAATCCGCGGCTGGACCAGCCGGCCCTGCCCGGCGTGGGCATCGTGGAGGTCTACGAGATCGACTAAGGGATGCGGGGGGAGCGGCTTGGTGTAGCCGGGGCGCGCCACCCCGGTCGTGAAGACGAAAATTTCTTCCCCCGTTGCCCTTCGCGCGTGGGCGGAAGGCACTATCGTAATCCCGGCCGGGGCGACGCGCCCCAGTAGCACCGCTCCCGCCCACTCGACCCGCTGCTTAGCGAGTGCGAGTGGGGGAGAACCGTCACTTGCTCGGCTGGAACGGCAGCGACGAGTGGTGCAGCACGATGCGCAGCTGGCCCTGGCTGTCCTTCTTGAATCCCCAGGTCTTGTCGACCGTGGTGACCTTGCCGTCCTTGTCGGTCAGGATGACGTTGCCCATCGTGATCGCCAGGTCGCCATTGATGAAGATGCCCGCGTTGCGATACTCGTACTTTTTCCAGCCGCCCAGGGCGAAGCCCTTGTCGGCGGGGAAGGATCGGTCGTCGCCGACAAAGTAAGCCAAGGCGCCAGCCTTGGTGGTGCGGAAGGTCTGCGCGCCGTGGGTGAGCGTGGGTTTGAACAGCACCACACCCAGGTTGTACCCATAGGCGGCATCGAGCACCCGGTTGGCCGTCGCCTTGGCTTTGGCTATGCCGCCACTGGCGAAGTCGTCGCTGATCTGGATCAGCGCCTTGCCCCATCCATCCTGCGCGGCCTTCACGTCGGCCTCGGTGATGTTGGTGTTGACGACGGTGGCAGCGAAGGCCGGGGCCGACGCGAGAAGCGCTCCGAGGCTCAGGGCCAGGAAGCAGTGACGGAGGGATGACACGAGGCGCATAGGTATGGGTTGGGGTTAGGGTTCTGTAACTAGGCTCCGGCCCAAGGAGCGAGGTAATTTTTAGGCAACGTCCAAAGGTGCCGGCTGCGGCGACACGACCCAGCTACACCGATCCGCCCGCGGCCACCTCAGAACGTGTACGTGCCCCGCACGGTCCAGGAGTGGCGGACGCGGGGGAGCAGGTAGCGGACGATCACGCCGGGCGTCGCCGCGGAGTAGGGCAGCCGGTCCTCCTGGCCGAGGATGTTTTCCACGTTCAGCTGCAGGTCCAGCGCCTGCCCGCGGCGCAGCGCGAACCGCCGGCCGAGCATCCCGTTCCACACGATCGCGCTGCGGCCCAGAATCGGGGTGTCCCGGTTCGCCGCGTCGTAGCCGATCACCGCGGGGCCGCGGTAGTTCGCGCCCAGGCCCGCCCGCGCCCCGCGGAACACGCGCGGCGCGTCCGCCGCGAACCGGTAGCTGCTGAACGCGTTGAACGTGTGCTCGACGTGCGCGAAGGGCGACTTGCCCGTGCCCCGCAGGAACGGGTCCGCGACCGACAGGCCGTAGGCGTAGATGTCCGCGAACGTCGCCGGGTTGGTGACGAAGTCCCGCTGCGGCGTGCCGTCGCGCCCGCGCACGAACGTCGCGACCGCGGCCGGCGTGTCGTCGACCGGCGAGCGGTTGTTCGCCCAATCCGCCTGCACGCCGGCGAGGAACGCCATCGAGTCGGACAGGATGTTGGCCTGCCGCAGCTGGTTGCGCGCCGCGTTAAAGGTAATGCTCCAACCCGGGGTGATGCGGCCCGTGATCTCCAGCTCGGTGCCGCGGCCTTGGAGGTCGGACGCGTCCCGCGCCTGCGACTCGCCGTTGAGGAGCGTGATGCCGGCCGCCGTGACCGCCGCGGGCAGCGGCTGGCCCTTGGCGCGCAGGGTCGCGAGCACGGCGTTCGCCGCGGTCGAGATGCTGTTCTTGGGCGCGTTGAGCGACGGCTGGAACTGGTTGGCGCCATCGGCGCGGTAGACGTTCAGGTTGGCCGAGAGCCGCCCGCCGAGCAGCATCAGCCGCACCCCGTAGTCCTGGCCGTCGCCCTCGATCGGCGGCAGCACGCGGCCGAAGATGTCCTTGAAGGCGCCCTGCGGGAACACGCTCTGCGACTGGTTGTAGGCCAGGCCGAGCCAGGGTAGGGCGGTGACGACGACTCCGAGGGTCTTGGTCGCGCCGTCGGAGACCGTGCGGGGCGCGTTCTCGAAGCGGTAGGGGCGGAGGAGCCACGCGTTGGTGGAGTTGGGCAGGCGGATGCCGCCGGCGTTGGCGTCCATCACCTCCGCGCGGTCGCGGCGATACCCGCCGGTGAGCACGACGCGGTCCCCCGCCCAGCGGCTCTGGAGGGCGAGCATCCCGCTGGTGTTCTTGGTGCCGACCCAGGGGTAAAGGGAGTTGTAGACGAACCCGGCCTTCATGCCGGGCGACTCGGGGATGGGGTTCGCCCAAGGGTCGAGCCCGCCGCGCACGCCGCCGGGGCGGTTGAACTCGAGGTAAGTGCGGCGGAGGATGACGTTGGTCGCGGAGTCGATCGGCTGGCTGTTATTGGGCGCGAGGTTGAACTCAGCGATGTTCCCGTTGCCGAAGTAGCCCCGCTCCTTCTGCCAGGCGGCGGCGAGGCTGTGGCGGCCGAGCCAGGCGCTGCGCCGCACGAGGTCGAGGTCGTACCCGACGGTCGCGCGCCACGACTCGGTGCGCTGGTCGAAGAGCTGACGCAAGGCCTGCGACTGCACGTAGGGCAGGCCGGCGAACGGGTTCGTCCGCGCGATGTCCGGCAGCAGCGTGCCGGGCAGGCGGCCGGCCGCGATGACCGAGTCGCCGTCCGCGAAGTACGCGCCGGGCAGCACGGGATTGGCGTCCCCGATGGCGTTGGCGTTGCCCTGGGTGAAGCCGCGGAAGTAGGTGGTGCGCGCGTAGCCGAGCTCGATGTTCACGGGGCCGAGGCGCTGGTCGACGAAGACCGAGGCGAGCGTGTAGTCGTTGTCGGAGCTGCGGCCGGGGCCGGCGAGGTACGCGTTGGCCGGGATCACCTGCCCGTAGAACGGGTCGTCGACCGTTCCGCCCGAAGGCGCGGCGCCGCCGCTGATGGTCTCGAAGAAGCCCGGGCCCTGCGTGCCCGCGAGGTCCGGCCGCATATCCGCGCCGGTGGTGGAGAGCCGGAAGGGCTGCGCGCGTACCTGCGGCGCGTAGACGGCCTGCAGGGTGTTGATGACGCGCAGCAGCGTGGGCGCGGGGTTGGTCGCGGGCTGCAGGGGATTCGGGGCGCGGGGCGCGCCGGTGAGCACCCAGCGCGAGTAGCCGAGGTCGGCCTGCGGGAAGTTCCCCGGCGTGACCTGCTCGCGGATCATCCGCTCGACCCCCGCGCGCACCTGAGTGGTGGCGAACGGCTGCCACGTCGCCGCGACCGCCGCGCCCTTGGCCTTGAGCCGCTCGAACTCGAACCAGCCGCCGCGGTCCTCCCACATCGCGTTCGTGCGGAGCGCGAGCCGGTCCTTGAGCAGCGGGAACGCGAAGTCCGCCTCGCTCCGCATCTTCCCCCAGCGGCCCACCGTGAACTGCGCCGACTTCTGCCGGCCGTTGAGCACCGCCCGCTTCGAGTTCAGGTTGAAGGCGCCGCCGGGGCGGCTCGCCCCGTACAGGATCGAGTTCGGCCCGCGGCTCACGTCCGCGCGGTCCACGTTGAAGCGGTCGTTGGCGAGGATGCCGCGGCTCTGCACCATGTTGGGCAGGTAATCGCGGGTGATGACGGACTCGGTGAACCCGCGGATCGTGGCGCGCACGTCCCACGCCTGCGCGAGCCCGCCGCCGGAGTCCGTGCGCTCGTTGTCGGAGCTCATCGCGAACTTCAGCATGTCCGCGACGTTCTCGGCCGCGATGTCGTCGAGGAAGTCCTTGGTCAGGACGGAGATCGCGGCGGGCGTGTGGAAGAGGGACGCGTTCATCCGCGTGCCGGAGAGGGTGTTGGCGGCGCGGTAGCCCTCGTCGCCCTCGGTGGAGACGACGAAGGGGGAGAGTTGCACGGTGGAGCCGGCGGCGGGCGCGGGTTCCGCGGCGGGCAGGGCGGGCGCGAGGAAGGTCAGGACGGCAACGGCCGGGAGCCGCCGGGGGAGGGCGCGGAAGAGGGGCATCGGGGTGGGGTGGGGCGGGGGGCGCGACCCCAAGGCGGAGCGAACGGCGCGCGCGCGGGAGCGGCAACCGGAATGTGCGTGCGGCGGGGCCGACTCCAGCCGGCCGTCCCGGCTGTCGCCCCGGGCCATTCACGGGCGGACTCCGCCGCCGACCGGGCGATCAGGGGTCCGCCCGCGGATAGGTCTTCTCTCCGGCGGTGATGCGGAAGGGCAGGACATTGCCCGCGGGGGGCAGCGGGCAGGTCGAGAACGGCGTGAAGGCGCAGGGCGGGTTGTAGGCGCGGTTGAAGTCGAGGATCACCTTCCCGCCGACCGGCCGGTCGGCGTAGAGAAAACGGGCCGCCCCGTAGGTCTCGCGGCCGGTCGTCGCATCCGCGAACACGAAGAACAACGGCTCGTCGGGGCCCTCGTCGATCGCGAGCAGCTCGTGCGTCCGGCCGTCGCGCTGGAACACCGCCCGGCCCGGAGCCTTTTCGGGCGTGACCTGGCCGAGGACGTTCGTGACCGGCAGCTCCCGCGGCTCCGCGAAGGCCTCCCAAACAGCCTCGATCCGCCACGCGGCGTCCTCGGGAAAGGAGTCGATCCCCGCGAAGCCGGTGCGACGGGGCGAGGCGGTGTCGCGCACGCGCAGCGCGAGTCGCCCTCCGCGTTCGATGACGAAGCAGCTCACGGTGCCGGCGGAGACCACCGTGGGGGTCCCGCCCGGGGTCTCGGGGACGAGCGTGACCTTGGCCGCCGGCCGCCCGTCCACCCGGGCCGAGGCGTCGGCGGGGACGAACGTGACCGTGCGGTCGGCCCCCAGCGTCACCGTGCCGAGGTGGTCCGGACCGGCGGCGAGGACGATCCCGTTGCCGGGCGCCCGTCCGACCGTGCTGGCGCCGGGGGGCAGGAAGTGCAGGCCGATGAGCGTCAGCCAGCCGTCGGGTGCGGTCAGCCGTTCGATCCGCTTGGCCCGCCACTCGGCCAGCGAGCCTGCGTTGCCAGGCGCGGCGGCGCGGCCGGGTCCGGCGGCGAGCACGAGCAGGAGGGTGGCGGCGAGCAGGGAAGGGCGCGGCATGGTGGCGGGGCGCGTTGGCGACGCCGCCCCACGGGCAAGGGGGCAGGCCGTCGTTCGCTGTCAATCCCCGTCCTCGCCCCGAAGGAGACGGGGAGCCGCCGCCACTAACGGTTTGACTCCCCGGCCGTCGCGCGGCGCCCCTTGAGGCGTCACTCCGCAGGTTTTCCCTCCCCATTCCTTCCCCGTTATGGCGACTACCCTCCGCCTGGCCCTCCTCCTGAGTTGCGTCCTCGCTGCCGTCCGGCTCCCCGCCCAGCCCGCCGCCCCCGGCGCGATCGAGGGCCGCGTCTTCGACGAGGGCCGCGGCGAATACCTCGAGCGCGCCCGCCTCGTCGTCGAAGGTACGCGCCTCGAGGCGTTTTCCGAGACCGGCGGCCGCTACCGCCTGACGGACGTGCCCGCGGGCGAGGCCCGGGTGCGGGTGTTCTTCACCGGCCTGCCCGAGCGCACGTTGAGCGTGACCGTCGCGCCCGGGCGGACCGCGCAGCTCGACATCACCTTTGGCGCCGCGGGCCGGGAACCGGCGGCGAAGGGCGGCGCGATCCGCCTCGACCAGTTCGTGGTCGCCACCTCCAAGGAGATGGACGGCGCCGCGATCGCGATCAACGAGCAGCGCTTCGCCCGCAACATCCTCAACGTCGTCGCCGCCGACGAGTTCGGCACCGTGGTCGACGGCACCCCGGGCGAGGTGATGAAGTTCCTCCCCGGCGTCACCCTCGACTACAGCGCGGGAGAGGCGCGGACGGTCTCGATGAACGGCGTGCCCGCCGCGAACGTGCCGATCACGGTGGGCGGCTTCGACCTCGCCAGCGCCGCGGGCAACGGCACCGGCCGCGTCACCAACCTCGACCAGTTCTCGGTCAACAGCATCTCGCGGATCGAGGTCCACCATTCGCCCACGCCCGAATCGAGCGGCTCGGCCCTCGCCGGCTCCGTCAACATGGTGCCCCGCTCCGCCTTCGAGCGCTCGCGCCCGCAGCACAACCTGAGCGTCTTCCTCACCCTCAAGGACGGCGACCGTCACTTCAACAAGACCCCCGGCCCGCTGAACCGGGAGACGCGCAAGGTGACCCCGGGCTTCAACTTCTCCTCGGTCGTGCCCGTGAACCGCCGCTTCGGGTTCACCCTCTCGGGCAACCACGTGGACCAGTACAGCTACGAGAACGTCGCCACCAGCACCTGGCGCGGCAACGGCTTCGCGACCAACGTGGCCGCCACGGCCTTGACCGGGCTGCCCGACACCACGCCGGACCGGCCGTACCTCACCGACTTCGCGCTGCGCGACAGCACCCGCGGCAACCGCGCCGATTCGGTCGGCACCACCGTCGATTACCGTCCCTACGCCAACGCCACGCTCTCGTTCTCCTTCCTCTGGAACTGGATCGGCGTGGTCCACAACAACCGCACCTTCTCCTTCTTCCTCAACCGCGTGCTGCCGGGGGAATGGGGCCCGACCTTCACCACCGGCGCGCCGCTTCCGGCCGGCACCGCGGGCACCCCGGGCGGCTTCGGCCCGGCCGGCGGTTTCGGCGAGGCGCGCATCAACGGCGGCGCCCAGGACTGGTACGGCACCACCTACACGCCCTCGCTCGTCTGGCGCCACGACGGCCCCGTCTGGAAAATGGACGCCGGCCTCGGCTTCTCGCGCGCCAGCCTCCACACGCGCAACGTCGACAAGGGCTTCTTCGGGGCCGCCCAGGCCCGCCGCACCGGCGTGCGGGTCTCGTTCGCCGACATCTTCTACCTGCGGCCCAACACGATCACCATCACCGGCGCGGAGGGCCAGCCGGTCGATCCCTACCGGCTGGAAAACTACGCCCTCGACACCGCCAACGGGGTGGTGCGCGACTCGTTCGACCTCAAGCGCAGCGCGCGCCTCAACGTCCGCCGCGACTTTTCCGTGCGCGGCGTGCCCGTCTCGCTGAAGACGGGCGCCGAGATCCGCAGCCTGGAACGTGACCTGCGCGCGACGACCGACACCTACACCTTCGTCGGCCGCGACGGCGTGAACAGCTTCGCGGCCAACGCCCCGCTCCGTGGCGACGACCAGGCGGGGATCGTGCTCGACGAGGCGTTCTCCCAGCGCGTGGGCGCCTACGGCTTCCCGCGTATCCAGTGGATCTCCAACGACGACTACTACGATCTCTACCGCGCGAACCCGGCCTACTTCACCACCAACGCCAACACGAGCTACCGCGCCGCCATCGGCGCCTCGAAGTACGCCCGCGAGGTGATCTCCGCGGCCTATCTCCGGAGCGACGTCGCGTTCCTCAATCGCCGGCTGCAGTTCGTGGGCGGCCTGCGCGCTGAGCAGACCAACCTCTCCGCGCAGGGCCCGCTGACCGAACCTTCGTTGAACTTCCAGCGCGACGCGGCCGGCAACGTCGTCCCGCGCCGCGACGCCGCCGGCAACATCCTGCGGAACGCCGCCGGCGCGCCGCTCCCGGCGCTGATCGTGCCGACCACGGACGCCCTTGGCCTGTCGAAGCTCACCTACCTCGACCGCGGCCAGAACACGCGGAAGGAATACCTGCGGCTCTTCCCGAACCTCAATGTGAGCTACCTGCTCCGCGAGAACCTCACCGCGCGCTACGCCTACTACCAGAGCGTGGGACGGCCCGACTTCAACCAGTACGCCGGCGGCCTCACCCTGCCCGACACCTCCGTGCCGGTGACCTCGGGCACGGTGATCTCGGTGAACAACGCCGGGATCAAGGCGTGGAGCGCGGAGACCCACAAGGTGCGGCTCGAGTACTACTTCGAGCGGGTGGGCACGATCAACGTCGGCGCCTTCCGCCGCGATTTCCGGAACTTCTTCGGGAGCGTGCGGTTCCCCGCGACGCCGGAGTTCCTCGCGCTGTACGACCTCGATCCCGACGAGTACGGGATGTACGACGTCTCCACCAACCACAACCTGACGTCGACGGTGCGGATGACGGGCCTCGAGTTCGACTACAAGCAGGCGCTCACCTTCCTGCCCGGCTGGGCCCGCGGCGTGCAGGTCTTCGCCAACGCGAGCGCGCTCCGGGCCACGGGCGACGGTGCGGCCAACTTCGCCGGCTTCATCCCGCGCAGCGGCAGCTGGGGCTGGAGCCTCACCCGCCCGAAGTACGTCCTGCGGATGAACTGGAACTACCGCGGGGCGCAGCGCCGCGGCCTCATCGCTACCGGCCGGAGCATCGAGCCCAACACCTACAACTGGGGTTCCAAGCGCCTCTACCTCGACGTCAATGCGGACTACGTGCTGAGCCGCCGTTTCACCCTGTTCGGCAGCATGCGCAACATCCACAACCAGACGGAGGACTCGAAGGTGTACGGCCCGAACACGCCCGCCTACGCGCGGTTCCGCCAGCGCGTCGATTACGGTTCCGCGTGGACCTTCGGCCTGCGCGGGACGTTCTGATCGTTCGACTCCGCTCAGGATCTGCCCTTCGACTGCGCTTAGGACCGGCCCCTTCTGATAAGGGATGGCCACGGCTGGGTGAGGCCGCGGCAGTTGCCGCGGATTCCGACGAAATCCCCTTCCGCCGCAGGCGAATCCCCGGCCAAACGAAAGGCTTCCCGTCCCCGGTCCGCGGCTGCAGCCGCGGCCGCATCGGCGCCGTGCGCGGCGTTGACGCGCCGCCGTCCGGGCGCAGGTTCGCGCCGTCGTGCGCTCCGCCCCGCCACCGCTGACCCAACCCCCTTCCCACGCCGCGACTCCGCCAACCGCGGGCGCGGTACTGGCTGCGCTCGCGGGGCTGCGTCCAGGGACCTCCTGCTGCCCCGGCACGCTCGCCCGCCGGCTGGGGACGACCCCCGCCGTCCTCCGGCCGATCCTTGCGCCGCTCGCCGCCGCCGGCCGCGTCCGGATCACCCAGCAGGGCCGCCCGCGCGACCTCGCCACCCTCCGCGGCCCCTACCGCGTCGCATCCGCACCTTAGGCGCGAGCGCGTGAGCTGGCGGAGCGCCCACGTCACCAACCGCCGGGCATTCCCGCCTCGTCACGGCGACCCGCCTCGGCCCACCCTCCCGTCATGCCCCCTGCCCCAATGAACGCCTCCCCCGTCCCGTCCGGGGCCGCCCCGGCCCGTCGCTCCCTTTGCTGGGTCCTCGGTCTGCTGCTCCTCGCCGCCGCGGCCCCTGCCGCCACCCCGCCGAACCTCCTCGTGATTTACGCCGATGACCTCGGCTGGGGCGAACTCGGCTGCCAGGGCGGCAAGGACATCCCCACGCCCAACATCGACGCGATCGCCCGCGCCGGCATCCGCTTCACCAGCGGCTACGTCGCCGCCACCTACTGCAGCCCCTCGCGCGCCGGGCTCCTCACCGGGCGCTACCCCACGCGCTTCGGCCACGAGTTCAACAGCGTCGCCAACGTCACCGGCCTCCGCCTCGACCAGCGCACCATCGCCGACCGCCTCAAGGAACTCGGCTACGCCAGCGCCACGGTCGGCAAATGGCACCTCGGCGGCGGCCCGGAGTACCGGCCGACGCGCCGCGGCTTCGACGAGTTCTACGGGACCCTCGCCAACACGCCCTTCTTCCAGCCCCGCAGCTTCGTCGACTCGCGGGTCTCCGACGACGTGCGCGCCGTCACCGACCCCGCCTTCTACACGACGGACGCCTACACCGACCGCGCGATCGACTGGCTCGAGCGCAACCGGAGCCGCCGCTGGTTCCTCTACCTGCCGTACAACGCGCAGCACGCGCCGCTCG
>JBILWD010000280.1:0-4858 GCA_044370095.1 Opitutaceae bacterium
AGCGCCAGCCTCGCCCAAGTGGAGCGCGAGGACGCCGCCCGCTTCGCCGCCTGGGCTGGGGTCGAGCACCGCTGGGAACAGAGCAGCGAGCTGGATAACCCCGCCTACGCCCGCAACGACCTCTCGCGCTGTTACCACTGTAAGTCCGAGCTTTTCCGCCTCAGCCACGAGCTCAAGGACCGCCTCGGCCACGCCGCCATCGCTTACGGCTACAATGCCTCCGACCGCGGCGACTATCGCCCGGGCCACCAGGCCGCGCAGGAGAACCGCATCGTCGCCCCCCTCGAGGCCGCCGACCTCACCAAGGACGACATCCGCGCCCTGATGCGCCAGTTCGGCCTGCCCCTCGCCGACAAGCCCGCCAGCCCCTGCCTGAGCTCGCGCCTGATGACCGGCGTCGCCGTGACCCCGCAGAAGCTCCGCGACGTCGAGGACCTCGAGGCGGTCCTGCGCGGCGGCGGGTTGCAGGTGTTCCGCGTCCGGTTGCACGAGCAGCCCACGGGCAAGTGGATCCGCGTCGAGGTCGCGCCCGACGAGATGCCGCGCGTCCTCGGGGTTCGCGACGCCCTCCACGCCCTCGCGCGTGAGCGCGGCTTCGCGTGGGTCACGCTCGATCTGGCCGGCTACCGCACCGGCGGTGGCACCAGTCGCGCCTCCTGAACCGAACCGCGCGTCCGGCCGTTCCCCTTTCCATGACTGAATCCGACCTTCGTCAGCTCCTCCAGGGTGTGCAGGCCGGCGTGATTGCCCCTGACGTCGCGCTGCGCCAGCTGCAGAGCGGGCCGTTCCGCACCACCGACTTGGGTTTCGCGCAGGTCGACCATCACCGTCAGCTGCGGCAGGGGATGGGTGAGGTGATCTTCGGCGAGAGCAAGACGGCGGAACAGATCCTGGCCATCACGCGCGAGGCCGGTTCCGCGGGCGCGCCCGTGCTCATCACGCGCCTCCAGCCGGAGAAGCTGGCGGCCCTCGCGCACGCGTTCCCCACCGGCCGGCGGAATGACGCCGCGCGGACGTTTACCCTGCACGCCCCGGCGCCGATCGAGGGCGTAGCTGGCCAGCCCCACGTCGTGGTCGTCGCGGCCGGCACGAGCGATCATCCGGTGGCGGAGGAGGCCTACGAGGTCGCGGTGGCGATGGGAATTCCCTGCAACCGCATTTACGATGTCGGCGTGGCCGGCCTGCACCGCCTGCTCGCCCGGGTCGAGGTCCTCCAGTCTGCCACCTCGCTGGTGGTGGTGGCGGGGATGGAAGGGGCGCTGCCGAGCGTCGTCGCGGGGCTGCTCGGGCGGCCGGTGTTCGCGGTGCCCACGAGCGTCGGCTACGGGGCGAACTTCGGTGGCCTCAGTGCGCTGCTGGCGATGCTCAATTGCTGCGCGCCGGGGGTGACGGTCACGAACATCGATAACGGCTTTTCTGCCGGTTTCGCCGCCTGCCAGGTGGTGCGGGCCGTGCGGTCCGCGGCCGACCGCGCCCGATGAGCCGGACGCTCTTTCTCGAGAGCGTCTCCGGCGTGGCGGGCGATATGTTCGCGGCCGCCTTCCTCGATGCTGGGCTCGTCACCGCGGCCGACCTCGCTTCGGTGCCCGCGCGCCTTGGGTTGCCCGGCGTCCGCGTCACGACCCGCCGCGTGATCCGCGCCCAGATGCAGGCCACGCACCTGCGGGTGGTGGGCATCGGGGCCGGCGCGCCTCCGGGAGCCGCCCCCGCCCGCGATCCCGCCGAGGAGGAGACGCACCTCGTCATCGACGCCCCCGCGGGCCACGTCCACACCCGCCATGCCGACATCGACCGCCGGCTGGCCAGCGCCGATCTGCCCGCCGGAGTGCGGGACCGGGCGCGCGCCATCTTTCAGCTGCTGGCCGAGGCGGAGGCCGGCGCCCACGGGATGCCCGTGGCGGAGGTCGCGTTCCACGAGCTCGGCCTCGCGGACTCGGTCGTCGACATCACCCTGGCCGCTTGGTGCCTGGAGGCCGTTGGCCCTGTGCGGTTCGTGGCCACGCCGATCCGTCCCGGGCGCGGGTTTGTCCGCATCCAGCACGGTGTCCACCCGGTGCCCCCGCCCGCCAGCGCCCGCTTGTTGGAGGGGCTGCCGGTGGCGCCCACGCCCGCTGCGATTACCCGCGCGGACATTGAGCTCTCCACGCCCACCGGCATCGCCGTGCTCCGTTCGCTGCGGCCGGACTTCGCCGGGGAGCTCCCTGCGGGCACCGTCGTTTGTCAGGGCTTCGGTGCCGGCACCCTTGAGTTTGGCGCGTTTCCCAACGTGTTCCGTGTCACGCTGCTCGAGGATGCGGCGCCGCGGCCGGAAGGGGTCAGGGCGAAACCTGCAACGGGCGGGGCGGGCGAACCGGCCTCCGACGCCAGCCGGTCCGCGGAATCAGTAGCAACTAACGGCCTGACCCCTTCGGCGTTGCCCTACGAGACCGACCGGGTGGTGGAGGTGGCGGCGAACATCGATGACGACACCGGGGAACGCCTCGCGTGGCTGGCGGAGCGCCTTCTGGCGCAGGGGGCGCTCGATGTCTGGTTGACTCCCGCGACGGGTAAGAAGGGGCGGCCGCTGACCTGTTTCCAGTTCCTGGCGGCGGAGGCGGATTTCCCGCGGCTGGCCGACTGGTTCCTGCGGCACAGCACGACGTTCGGCATTCGCCACCGCGCGTGGGACCGCCTGAAGCTGGCGCGCCGTTTCGAGCCGCGGCCGGGTCCGGGCGGGCCGGTGACCCACAAGGTGGGCCTCACCACGGCCGGCGAGGAGCTGAAGGCCAAGCCCGAGTTCGAGGAGTTGCGCCGCCGCTGGGAGGGTTGAGGCGAGTGCGGGCCGAAAGAGGTCCGCAGGGCGGGCACCTCCAAGCGGGCGAAACGGGGCTCGTCGGCTTCCTCCGCCCCAACTGCAATCGGATAGCGCAATCGGTTGGTACGCGCCCGTCTCGGCCGTCCGGCAACGGCAAATCGTGAGCAGCCTAAATGGCGTGCAGCACATTGATAGCTAGGATCTTAAGAATTCCGACCTTCCGCCTTTCGGGACAGCGCCTGCGCTGAGGCACGAGGGGCTGGTTTGCCTCCAGTCTGGCTACCTTGTGGTAAGCTTCCTCCTCCTTGGATCCTTCGGTTATCCTTCGGTTGCTCTTCGGTCTCTCCCTCGTGTCAAATTGGGCTCACCTCTGAAAAACCGAAGGATGACCGAAGGATGACCGAAGGATTTGGCTTGGAGAAGAGTTCCAGCACAGAGGGCGGGACGAGAGGAGTGGGCTTGTTGTAGCCGGGGCGCGCCGCCCCGGTGAGGGCTGGATAACGCCAAGAGCGCGGTGCGACGCCGGAGGGTTGAAAGCGGGGTGGGGCTGCGTTTCGGGCTGCGTTTACCGGGGCGACGCGCCCCGGCTACACCAGACGGACGGCTTCGCGGAGGTGCGGGACGGAAGGCGGTGGCTTGTTGTAGCCGGGGCGCGCCGCCCCGGTGAGGGCTGGCACCAGGATGCGGTCCTGACCCGCCTGCCTCTGGTCCTGAGCCGGCCTACCTGAGGTCCGCGATGCCCCCGGGCAGCGCGTGCAGCGCCCGCACCTCCGCCGGCGTGAGGGCCCGCCGGAAGGTCGCCAAGTCATCGAGGCCGCCGGCGTAGCCGGCCCCGAGATACATCCGCAGGTCTCGGCCTGCCCAGCCGAAGGTCAGGTCCCAGCCCGCGACCTCGCCCCGCGCCTCGCCGTCGAGGTACAGCACGCCGCGGCCCGCGCGGCCGGCGTTCAGGCGGTCGAAGGTGAAGACCACGTGCGTCCAGCGTTCGCGCGCGAAGGGGGTCTCGGATACCTGTACCATTGGCCGGCGGGCGACGGGCAGCTTTTCCCACGGGGTGTCCTCGGGGTTCCAGCGCTCGCGGATGGGCCGCACGCCGTAGCGGAAGACCTTCGGACCGCGTCCCTCCGACCACCATTCGAGGAAGATGAAGCCCTGGCTGCCGTCGCCCTGCAGGATCTGCACCGGGTCGCAGTAGCCCGGCGGCAGGTCCGCGTCAGGCGAGACCTGCAGCCACAGCGACACGCTGCCGCTCCAGTCCTGTTCCCGGTAATCGAGCATCCCTGGCGCGGTGAAGTAGGGTCGAACGGGGCCCGGCCGCAGGAAACGCAGCGCGCCGCCGAACCGTCCGCCCGCCGGCTCGCGCCGAATCGCTTCGCCGGGCCCCGGCGGCGCTCCGCGCGGGCCCGCGAAGTGCAGCGTGCGGTCGCCCCCGGCAAGATCGGCGTCGAAGCCCTGATCAAAGGAGGCGTGGAACGCGAGCGCCTCGCGCAGGGCCGCGCGGGCGGCGGCGTCCGGCCCGGGCGGAACCGCGGCCGCGGACGCGATGACGGGGAGCAGCAGGGCGAGGAGGAGAGGGGCAAGGTGGCGCATCGCGGGTGGCGAGGGTGGTTTGACCGGGGGGGAGCGAAAGAGGGCGAGGGGAGCGAAAGGGGGCAGGGCGAAACTTGCAACCGATGGGGCGCGCGACGCGATCCGTCGCCCGTTTCGCCCTGAACCTTCCCGCCGCGGCCTTGCGAGTTGCCCGCCGCTCTTGCGTCCCCAACCTTCCTCCCGCCATGCCCCGCCGGCCCAGAACGATGCTTGCCCTGCTCCGCCGGTTCCTGCCCTTCCTTTCGCTCGCCTGCCTCCCGGCCGCCGCCGCGCCCGTGCCCGTGGGCGCCGCCCGGGTCGACATCACCCCGGCGCTCCCCATCCGCCTCACCGGCTATCCCAACCGCGCCACCGAGGCGACCAACGTGGCCGCCCCCCTGAGCGCCCGCGCCCTCGCCCTGGGCGGCGACGACGGCGAGGGCCCAGTGGTGCTGGTGGTGGCCGAGGTGCTGGCGGTGTCGGAGGAGTTCACCG
>JBILWD010000281.1:0-4817 GCA_044370095.1 Opitutaceae bacterium
GCGGCGGAGAAGTCGCGGCCCGGCGAACGGGGCACGGTGGGCATTCGTTCCCCCAGTCCAAGGTGGGCGAGCACCGTCGGCAGGAAGTCGTAGTTGCTCACGAGGAGGTCGCTGGTCTGGCCGGCGGGGATGCGGCTGGGTTGGCGGAAGATCAGCGGCACCTGCATCATCAGCTCGTGCGCGCCGGTGGGGCGGAAGTGGTCGCCCATCCCCCACATCCCGTTCTGCCCGCCCATCCAGCCCTGGTCCGAGGTGTAGACCACGAGGGTGTCATTGCTCAGCCCGAGCCGCTCGAGGCCGGCGAGGACCTCGCCCACGCCGTCATCGACCCCGCTGACCTCGGCCGCCGTGCGCTCCATCGCGAGCTGGCGGTTGTGGAAGGCCTTGTTCGCGTGTTGCCAGGGGTGCATCGCGTCGACCGGGAAACTCTGGAATTGGCGCCCGCGGTAGTACGCTGCGTGGCGATTGCGTGGCGGGTTGTTCATCAACCCGCCGAGGACGTAGGGCCCGTTGTAGGCGAGGAAGAGGAAGAACGGCCGCTCGCGGTTCCGCTCGATGAAGCGCAGGGCACGGTCCGTCCACAGGTCCGTCGTGTAGCCGGCCTCCCGCCGCACTTTGCCGTCCTCGATCACGTCTTGGTCGTAGAACTCGCGCGTGTGCCCGTCGGGCTTGGTCACCCAGTAATCGAAGCCCTCGGAGGGGGTGAGGTTGGCGCCGAGGTGCCACTTGCCGCTGAGGCCGCACGCGTAGCCGGCGTCGCGCAGGATTTCCCCGAGGGAGTTGAACTCGCGGAGCGTGTTGTACGCCTCGGGACCCATCATATAGCGCGGGTCGAGGAACGAGTGCACGCCGTGCTGCGAGGGGAGGAGGCCGGTCAGGAGCGTGGCGCGCGTGGGCGAGCACACGGGGTTGCTGGCGAGCGCGCGGGTGAACCGGATGCCCTCGCCGGCGAGGCGGTCGACGTGCGGCGTGCGGATGTCGGGATTGCCGTAGCAGCCGAGGGTCCACGCCCCTTGGTTATCGGTCAGAATCAGGACGAGGTTCGGCGGGCGGGCGGCGCGGGGCGCGGCGGCCGTGAGGGCCGGCGCGAGCAGCAGCGCGGCGAGGAGGACACAGGCGGGGCGGGGGAGGGGCACGATCCGGGATAGCGCGCCGCGGCGGAGCTTGCCAAGCCCGGCTGCGCTCAACCGGGCCCGGTCTCGGGTCCCCACGGCGGCAGGAAGTCCCAGCGCCGAGCGGAGAACAGGCCGCGGTCGCTCAGCTTCAGATCGGGAATGACCAGCAGCGCCAGAAAGGAGAGCGTCATAAACGGCGCGTCGAGGCGGGAGCCCAGTGCCTTAGCGCGGCGGTCGAGCGCTGCGTAACGGCGCGCGACCTCGGTGCCAGGGCGGTCTGACATCAGGCCCGCGATCGGCAGGGGCAGGTCCGCGGTGCCGCCCCCGCCGACCACGGCGAGGCCGCCCCGCCGTGCAATCACCCGGTTCACCGCCGCCGTCAGCGCGTCGTCGTCCGCGCCCACCGCCACGATGTTGTGCGAGTCGTGGGCGACCGACGAGGCGATGGCGCCGGCCCGCAGCCCGAAGCCCCGCACGAACGCGACCGCCGCCGGCGCGCGCCGCGCGTAGCGGTTCACCACCACCAGCTTCAGCAGGTCACGGCCCGGATCCGCCACCACCTGTCCGCCCGCGACCCGCGCCCGCGCGCGGGTGTGGCGGGTGACGAGCTGGCCGTTGAGGGCCGTGATCACGTGCAGCCGAGGTGCGGGACCCGGGGGGGCGGGGACGGCGAAGTCCTCTGGTCGCCGCGGCGCCGCGCGGAACCGGTTCGGCGTGGCGCTGCGTTGCCGCGGCAGAAGCGTCCGGCCCCCGGCCGCGACCAGCGTTCCCCCGAGGTAGGTGCGGAGCACGCGGAAGCGGCTCCAGCCGTCCACCACGATGAAGTCCGCGCGATCACCGGGCCGGAGCAGGCCGACGTCGAGGCCGTAGTGTTCGACCGGGTTGACGCAGGCGCAGCGGAGGACGTCGAAGCGGTCGGCGCCGGTGGCGAGGGCGCGCCGCACGTGGCGGTCGAGGTGGCCGCCAACGAGCAGGTCGGGGTGGAGATCGTCGCAGCAGAACATCACCCGGTCCGCGTGACGGCGCAGGAGGGGCGCGAGGGCAGCGAAGTTGCGAGCGGCGGAGCCCTCGCGGATCAAAATTCGCATCCCGGCCGCCAGCTTGTCGCGGGCCTCGGCCAGCGTCGTGCACTCGTGGTCGGTCGAGGGACCCGCGGCGGCGTAGGCGGCGGCTTGGGCGCCCCGCAGGCCGGGCGCGTGGCCGTCGACGGGTTTCCCGTGGCGGCGGGCCGCCGCGATCATCGCGCGCAGGCCGGGATCGCCGGCGAGCAGCCCGGGGAAGTTCATCACCTCGCTCAGGTAGTGGATGCCCGGGTCGGCCAGCAGGCGGGCGACCGCGCGGGGCCCGAGCCGCGCCCCGGCGGTCTCGAACGCGGTCGCCGGCACGCACGACGGCGCGCCGAAGGCCACGCGCAGGGGGGTGCGCCGCGCGTCGCGCAGCATGTAGCGGACGCCGGCCTCGCCGAGGACGTTCGCGATCTCGTGCGGGTCGGACACCGTCGCGACGGTGCCGTGGACGACGGCGAGCCGGGCGAATTCCGCGGGCGGGAGCAGGGAGCTTTCGATGTGGATGTGGGCGTCGACGAAGCCGGGCAGAATCAGCGGCCCGCCGCGGCCGCGCGGATCCGGGGTGAGCGCCACGATGCGCCCCGCGCGCCAGGTTACGCGCCCGGGGTACACGCGCCGCGCGTGCAGGTCGACGATCTGGCCGGTCAGGGAGCGCGTGCGGTGGGCGGTGGGCATCGGGGAGTAGTCGGCAGGGGTGGGGGAGGCGGATCATTTCGCGTCGCTGGGCTGCCGGGCGGATGTGGCCGCGGCAGTTGCCGCGGATTCCGAACGTCGCGTTGCTCCGCCGGAGGCCGGTTCTCGCCGGAAACGAAGGGAATTTTGGTCCGAATCCGCGGCTGCAGCCGAATGGTGACCCGGCGTCGCGGGCTAAGGTGCAGTGGCTCTCCGAATTTGGAACTACTTCCATTACTGGCGCGATGGAGTGACTCCCGATGCTCTATCCAGAATACTGACCTTATCCCTGCGATGAAGCCCGCAGGCCCGCCGAATTAGTCGATTCGATATTTTGATCTAAGCTGAGATGCGATGAATGAGGTTTCGAATAATTGCTGTGAGGAATCCTGCGGTCTCTGCATGAGCCCTTTAACTGTCATATTGTATTCGGGGTAGCTCGTAGCCGCTAGTGCTCCGACGCCTGCACCTCCTTGCACAGATAAAACGCCTATGGTTTGGGTTGTGGCGCTCGATTTTTCACTAAGAACTAAAAAGAAAGGAAAGCCTGCAGCTTTCATCAGATCGGCTGCTCTGAGCATCGCGAAGTCCGCCGCTTGGGCTTCGGGAATTGAGTGGCCTCGATACATCACTCGCCACGAATCCTGGGAAATCATGGTTTCAGAATAGCCAAGTCCCCAAACAGACTCCCGGGGGTGGTAACTTCTGCCGGTGCTGCAGCCGCAAAGCAGCGAGCACAGTAAAAATCCCACCAGCCCAAGCAGCTTTACTGGCGGTATGTCTCGTTTCTCGGATTGTCTCATCAAGATGATCTTTCTCGATTCGGTTTTAAGGGCTATCAGGCGATGTGGGAGGGAACTCAAGGTTTAGCAAAACCGGTGCCACTTCGCTTAGTTGAGTCTGCCTAGATTAAAGCGAGTGGCGGTAGCGAGGCTCTTTTCGATCGCATCTATACGCCCCCGCGGGGGCTTGTCCTCCGCGTCGCGGTTCTAAATTCGGATGTGTTACTACCGTTGGCACCCGCTTGTGTGTGGCCGCGGCAGTTGCCGCGGATTCCGAAAGTCGCTCCGATCGGCCGGAGGCCTTTTTTTGCCCTGAGCAGAGGGAATCTCGGTCCGAATCCGCGGCTGCAGCCGCGGCCACAAGGGAACGCGGGTGCAACGGCGTGGCGGGCATCGGGGAGGCGCTCAGTTGACGCGGTTCCAGAGCGGTTCGCCGAGGACCGCGGCGCGCGCGAGGCGGGCGGAGGTGCCCCGCATTTCGACCATCCCCTCGGGGCTGCAGAAGGCGGCGTGGCAGGTCACGATCAGGTTCGGCGTGTCCGCCTCTTCCGCGGTGCGCAACGGCTCGTCCTCGACCACGTCGAGCCCGGCGCCGCCGAGGTGGCCGGAGCGCAGCGCGGCGAACACCGCGGCCTTGCGCACGAGGTCGCCGCGGGCGGTGTTCACCAGGAACGCGCCCGGCCGGAGGGCGGCGAGCTCGCGTTCCCCGATCATCCCGCGCGTCTCCGCGTTGAGCGGGCAATGCAGGGAGAGCGTGTCGGCGGCGGCGAGCAGTTCGGCGAGGGAGGCGGCCCGCGCGATCCCGAGGGCCTTCTGGACTCCCGGGGGCACGTAGGGGTCGAAAAACACCACGCGGAACCCGAAGGCCTTGGCGCGCAGCGCGGTGGCGGTGCCGATGCGGCCGAGGCCGACGAGCCCGAAGGTCTGGGTGGACAGCCGCCGCATCCGCGCGCCCACGTTGATCTTCCAGCCGAGGCGCTTGGCCTCGGCGTCGAGGGGAAACAATTGGCGGTAGAGCGCCAGGGTCAGGGCGAGCGCGTGGTCCGCCACTTCCTCGGTGCCGTAGTCGGGGACGTTGCACACCGCGATCCCGGCGCGGGCGGCGGCGGCGGTGTCCACGCTGTCGAATCCGACGCCATTGCGGATCACCGCGCGGCAGCGGCGCAACGTCCCCGACTACG
>JBILWD010000282.1:0-4791 GCA_044370095.1 Opitutaceae bacterium
CCCCTACTGGGACGGCCTGCGCAAGCTGAAGCGCGTCCGCATCACCTGCCCGCCCGCCAGCGGGATCATCGTGAGCCGCCCCCCGGCGACGATCCGCAACCCCCAGCCCGCTGAGGTAATTTTACCTGACCCCATACGGCTCCGCCGTCGCTACCCGCTTACTCCCGGCCTTGCGCTTGCCGCCGGGGCTCCCCGCGGTTGCACTCCGGCCGATGAAAACCGCCGTCCTGCTCGGGTTGGTGCTGCCTGCTTTCGCCGTCGCCGCCGGGAACTGGCCCCAGTACCGCGGACCCGCCGCCAGCGGCGTCGATGCCTCCGCCGCCCTCCCCGTGACTTGGAACGTCTCGACCGGCGAGAACGTCCGCTGGCAGACCAGCGTCCACGGCCTCGCCCACTCCTCGCCGATCGTCTGGGAGGACCGCGTCTACGTCACCACCGCGGTCCAGAAGAATGCCGCCCTCAAGGTCGGCCTCTACGGCAGCATCGAGTCCGTGCCCGAGAAGGACCCGGTTCAATGGCGCCTGCTTGCCCTCGACCGCCGCACCGGCCAGATCGTCTGGGACGTGACCGCGCACGAGGCGGTCCCGCGGGTCAGCCGTCACCCGAAGGGCACGCACTGCAACTCCACCCCGGCGACGGATGGCCGGCACATCGTCGCCATCCTCGGCTCCGAGGGGCTTTTCTGCTTCGACACCGGGGGTCGGCTGCTCTGGCGCAAGGACCTCGGCCCGATGGATTCCGGCTATTTCCAGGTGCCGACAGCCCAGTGGGGGTTCGCCAGCTCGCCGATCATCCACGAGGGCAAGGTCATCGTGCAATGTGACGTGCAGCAGGACTCGTTCCTCGCGGTGTTCGACCTCGCCGACGGCCGCGAGCTCTGGCGCGTGGCCCGCAAGGATGTCCCCACTTGGAGCACGCCCACGGTCGTCCACTCGCCGGGTCGGGTGCAGATCGCGGTCAACGGCTGGCGCCACACCGGCGGGTACGATTTCGCCACCGGCCGCGAGCTGTGGCGGTTGGACGGCGGGGGCGACATCCCCGTGCCCACGCCGGTCGCCGCCCACGGGCTGATCTACCTCACCAGCGCGCACGGGCGCCTGCGGCCGATGCGCGCGATCCGGACCGACGCCGCCGGAGACCTCACCCCGAACGACACGGGGACCCCGAACCCGGCCAGCGCCGCGATCGTCTGGAACCACGACAAGAAGGGGAACTATATGCAGACCCCGATCGTCGTGGGCGACCTGCTCTTCGGGTGCGCGGACATCGGCCTGCTCACCTGCTTCGACGCGCGCACCGGCGAGATCCGCTACAGTGAGCGGGTGAACCCGCGGAGCGAGGGCTACACCGCGTCGCCCGTCTCCGACGGCCGGCACCTGTATGTCACCAGCGAGCTGGGCAACGTACACGTGATCCCGGCGACCGCCTCATTCTCCATCGCGGCGACCAACGCGCTGGGGGAAACCTGCCTGTCGACCCCGGCACTCGCCGGCGGCACCCTCTACTTCCGCACCCGGGAGAAACTGGTGGCGGTGGGGAGGCCCTGAGCGGCGGGCCCGCGGCTGGCGAGGGCGACCGGCCCGGCTCTGCGCTCCTGATCCAGTCTGCCTCCCGTTCTGGCCCAATCCTCCTGCAAAGGCCCGCTGGCGCCGAGCGGCGGCCGGCTGGCAGGCCACCGGCGCACGCGGAGGGCAATCCGAAGCCTCCGGTCCGCGGATCGTGGAAACGCGCGCTTGCCGGCTTGGCCGCGAACTGGGAAGGGTTTGCCTGAGACCGGCCCCCGGCGGATGGTTTCCCTCCCCCCCCAATCGACCCATCTCCCCGAAATGACCTCTGAGCATCCCGCAACTCCGGCGGCCTCCGCGCCGCCGCTGTGGCGGATGCTCCTGCTCCTAGCGGTCGTCCTGTTGGTCCCGGCCCTGATGATGATGACCGCGGCCGCGATCGGCGCGGCCGCCCCGGACCTCAAGGTCGCGATGCAGCTCACCCAACCGCAGGTCGGGCTCCTCACCGGGATATTTTTCTTCGCGGCGGGCCTCGCTTTGCCGTTCGTGGGTCGCGCGGTCGATCATTTCGGTCCGACCCGCTGCGTGCTGGCGGGGCTGGCGCTGGCGGCGACGGGCGCCGGACTCTTCGCCGTGGCGCGGGGCCCCGGGCTGGCGATCGCCGGCTATGCGCTCATCGGCGCTTCGTACGCGGTGGGGCCCCCGGCGTACGGGCTGCTCGCCGCGCGCACGCTCCCGCCGCGCGTCCTGCCCTTAGGTATGGCCGCTTTGTCCTTCTCGATCGGCGTCGCCGTCTCGCTCGGCTCCGCCCTCGGTCAAAGACTGCCGGACGACGGCGGCTGGCGCACCTCGCTGCTGACCCTCGCGGGCGCCGCACCGGTCCTCAGCCTCCTCCTTTGGATGCTCCGGGGGCAAATCTCGACCGCCTGCGCGCCAACCGCCGCCCCGGTCGCTCCGGCCCTCGCGGGGAGCCTCTCGATCGTCGGCATCCTGCGCATCCCGGAGGTACGGATCTGCTGCTTTGTCGCCTTCGCGGTCGGCGGGACGCTCTATTCGGTGGGTTCCCTGTGGAACGAGTTCATCTCGCGGGTGGCCTGGGAGCAGTCGGAGGATCAGCGTGCCTTCCTGATAACCGCGTACTGGCTCGCCACCATGCTCGGCGCGCCGGCGGCGGCACTCGTCGCCCTGCGATACGATCCGTTCGTGCTCCTGCGGGTGACGACGGCGCTGGCGTGCCTCGCGATCCTGGCGTGGACTCTGGGACCGCTCGTACTGGGCGGGGCGGCGTCGGCGCCGCTCCTCCTCTCTCTGGGGTTGGTCATCTCCGCGCTTCCCCTTGTGATGGCGTGCGCGGTGCGCAGCGGCCCGAAGCAGCGGGCCGGCACCTGCGTCGGGTTGGTTCAATCCAGCAGCCTGATCGGGTCCTTTGCACTGCTGTGGCTACCCTCGCTGCTGGTCCTGATCCCCGGCAGCACGGCGATCGGGCGGGCCTTCCTCGGCGGTGGGTTGTTCGCGCTCCTCCTCGGGATCGCCCACTTCCTGACGTGGCGGCTGCGCCGGGCGTGACGCGCCCCGGCGCCGCGGCGATGGTTCGGGGTCGGTGGTCGCCGCTCAGCCGCCGCCGGGCAGCGACCGCACGTTGGCCTCGCGCAGGACCGTGGCCGCGGGCTCAAGCTCGGCCGGAACGCGTTCACGGTCGCCGGCCAGTTCCGCGGTTTCGCGCGCCCCGGGCAAGAGTCGGCCATTGAATGAGCCCACCGCGCTGTTGTAGGCCTTGCTGGCGGTCTCAAGGCCCTTGCCGACCTTCTCGAGGTGTTCGGCAAAAACGCTGATGCGGCCGAGTAGTTCCCGGGCGCTGTCGCCGATCCGACGGGCGTTCTCGTTGAGCTTGGCCTGCTGCCACTGCAGGGCGCAGGTGCGGAGCAGCGCCAGCAGCGTGGAGGCGGTGGTGATGATCACCCTCTGATCTAGCGCCTCCTGATAAACCGTGGCATCCTCCTCCAGGGCGGCAATGAGCCCGCTCTCCAGCGGCACGAAGAGCACGGTGATTTCCACCCCACCGCCGAGCGCCTTAGCGTACTCGCGGGAGGCAAGGCTGCGCACGTGGGTGCGCAACGCTTGGGCGTGCGCGGTGCGCCGGGTGGCACGCTCGGCGTCGGACAGCGCGGGGTCGAGCGAATCGAGGTAGGCGCTGAGCGGGACCTTCGCGTCAATCGGGACAAAGCGCCCGCCGGGCAGCCGCACGGTCATATCCGGCCGCAGCCGCTCCCCCTCGTCCCCCTGCACGCTGGCCTGCTCGCTGAAATCGACGTTGTCGACCAGGCCGGCCATCTCGGCGATGTTGCGGAGCGAGACCTCGCCCCAGCGGCCGCGCTGCCGATTGTCCCGGAGGGCGCTGGAAAGGGTCTGGGCGGCGGTGGAGGCCCGTTGCTGCAGGTCGGAGATCTGCTTGAGCTGCTCGCCCAAGGTCTTGGCGTCGCCTTCGCGCCGTTCGCCGAGTTCCCGGACCAAGCGCTCATTCTTCTCCAATTGTTCCTTGAGCGGCGTGAGCGTCGCATCGATCTCCTTCCGCCGCGACTCCAGATCCTGCTGGGAGAGGGAATGCTGGCTCGCGAAGTGCTCCTTGGCCTGTTCGAGCAGCGCCTGCGCGCTCTGCCGGAGGAGGTCGCCGCCAGTGGCCTTGAACGTGTCGGTGAGCGCGGTCTTGGACTGCTCGATGGCGGCCTTCAGGTCGGCGATGGATTTCTCGCGCTCGGCGAGCACCTTCGCCATCGCGGTCTCCCGCTCGGCCATTTGGGTCGTCGTCTGCCCGAACTGCTGTTGCACCGCGGAGAGTTCGCGGGAGGTCTGCTCGCCGCGCGCCCGCTCCGCGTCGACTTCGTGGCCGAGGAGGGTGACCTGCTCCCGGGCGGCGTCGCGTTCCTTCTGCGCGGCGACCGCGCCCTGTTCGGCGGTGCGCAGGTCCGCGCGGAGCGTAGCCACCTCGGAGCGGAGCGACAGGAGTTCCTGCTGGGCGGCCTGCGCCGCGGCGAGGGCCTGGGTCGAGGCGCGGGCCTTGAGCAAAAAGAACACGGCCGCACCGGCCGCCCCCAGCGCGCCCCCAACCGCGATGCCCAACAGCAAGGAAAAGCCGTCCATCCGGTCAGCCGTAGTCCACGTCTCCTCCGGGAACGAGTGAAAAGCGGCGCGTTCATCGCGTGACGAGGCCAGTCAGTCACGACGAGCCGCCGCGCGCTTGCGCCCCCACGGCATCGTTGGCACCCTTCGACTCCTCGCGCTCCCCGGC
>JBILWD010000283.1:0-4753 GCA_044370095.1 Opitutaceae bacterium
GCGCCAGAAGAGGTCGCCGCGGGCGGAGACGGCGCGGCGGTCGTCGGCGGTGCGCTTGAGCAGGGAGTTGGTGAGGTAGCCCTCACGGTCGGAGAGGCCGAGGCCGACGCTGTAGCCGGTGGTGGCGGAGAGCGGTCCCTCGAAGGCGGCCTGGGCGGAGGAGTAGTTGAAGGAGCCGTAGTCGAGCTGGAGCTTACCTTGGTGGCGATTGCCGGGCTCGCGGGTGCGGACCTCAATGACGCCGCCGGCGGCGTTGCGGCCGAAGTCCGCGATCTGGGGACCGGCCTTCACGCTCAGGCTGTCGACATTGAGCAGGCTGCTCGGGTAGGCCGAGACGGAGCCACTCGGGACATCGTCAATGTAGAGGGCGACGCCCGGGCTGCTGAAGAAGATGGAGTTGGTGACGCCGCGCAGGGCGATGATATCGCCGAAGCCGCGGGTGTCGCTGTTGCTCAGGAACAGGTTGGGGGCGGCGCCGGAGAGGTCCTGCAGCTGCTGGATGCCATGCTGCTCGAGGAGATAGGGGTTGAGCAGGGCGGCGGAGGGCTGGATGCGGACGCCGTCCACGCCGGTTTCGGCTTCGACGCGGAAGGGCGACATCACGGTCGTGGCCGGGGCCGCGCCGTGGAGTCCGGCGAGGATGAGCAGGGCCAGCGCGGCGAGCGCGCGGGGGTGCAGCAGGGTCTGGGGACGCATAGGGTTGGAAAAGGGCGGAGAGCCGGATTACGGCCGGCGTAAACGAGCTTTGTCCCCCGTCGCGGGTGGGGCGGGCAAGCCGTTTGTGGGGCTGGCGGGCGGGTGGGGAGCGCTTAGCGGGCGGCGACGGTGGACGACGGGAGCGCATCCGGCGGTTCGTCTTCAGCGGGCGCGTACCAAGTGCCGTTGGGGGAGGGAAGGGCGCGGGCCTGTTCCCACCAGGGTTCGGGTGGGGTGGGGCGGGCGGGGGCGGGGCGGCGGGCGAGTTGGAGGAACCAGCGGAGGGCGAGGCGGGCCTCGGGCCGGGCGATGGCAAGGGGGACGGTGGCGAGGTAATTGCGGGCGTGGGCGCGGGAGGGCGGAACCTGGAGGATTTCGCAGTAGCGGAGGAAGCGGTGGATTTCGGTGGCGAAGCGCCAGCGGCGGTCCGCGGGGAGCCGGGTTTGGCGGAGGGCGTGGCGCCAGCGGGCGGTGCGGGGGGTGGAGGGGAGCATTGGGGAGGTCATCACCGCGCGAGCCGAAGCGACTGGAGGTGCGTCGTCAGGCGTCGCGAGGGCCGAAATCGCGGGGTTACGCGTGGGGCCGGGGAGGACCGCCGAGGCATGGTCAAGCGTGGCCGGCCCCATTTCCGCGGGGTGGGCGGAGCGGTATTTATCCGCCTTCGCGTGGAGAACCCGGAATGAGGTTGATTGGTCCCGGCAGGCACCCGGAAGCTCCCCCCGCCCTAGAGGCAACCTATGCGTCACCCGTTTTCTCACTGCAGCCTGTTTCTCATCGCCCTCGGGGCTGGCGTCACTCTTTTGCCGGCCGCGGAGGTTCGCCGGGAGCCGGCCGCCGCGCCTCAGCCCGCAGCCGCCTCTGTGGACCGCGATCTGCAGGAGACGCCGGTGTCGCCGGAGCAGTGGGAGCAGTACCGGAAGCTGCGCGTGGGGGCGTTCACGGAGTACGTGCTGCAGGGGGGGGTAAAGGTCCGCGATGAGGTGGAGGCCGTCAGTCCGGAGGCGGTGATCGTGCGGAGCGTTTCCGCGGGTACCCGGCTCCGGTCCCGCGTCGTGCTCCGGCGGTCCACGGGCGAGGCGGCGGTGAAGGAAACGCTTACCGTGGCGGGCAAGCCCGTGGTCGCGGAGCGGACCGAGATGAAGGTCGGGGGGGTGGTGCGTGGCCGGCTGTGGACGAGTCGGGAGATCCCGGTGCTGGGCGGCGGGGTGGTGCGGAACGAGGTGGGTGGGTCGGTGATCGTGGAACTCACCGATTTTGCCTTCCGCGGGCCCCCGCCGGCGGTGGCCGCGGCGGCGATCGACTCGGGCAAGACCGTGGACACAACGGTCCCGCGCGAGCAGTGGGAGCAGTACCGCAAGCTGCAGGTGGGGGCCTTCGCGGAGTACAAGGCTTACGGGACCGTGACGCGGCACGAGGTGCTGCAGGCGGAGCCGGAGGCGGTGGTGTTTCAGACGACGTCGGCGGGCACGACCACGCGTTCCCGGGCGATGCCGCCTCCGGAGGAGGTGACCACGCGTCGGACGGAGACGGTGACCGTGGCGGGCAAGCCGGTGGTCGCGGAGCGGGCGGAGACGACCTCCAAGGCGGTGGTAGTGTCGCGGGTATGGACGAGCCGGGAGGTGCCGGTGCTGGCTGGCGGGGTGGTGCGGCAGGAGGCCTTTGGCGAGGTCACGCGGGAGCTGAAGGATTTCGGCTTCGGCAAGTAGCGGGGGCGTTCGCGATCGGACGGCCGGCTAAGGGGTCAGGCCGCTAATGGTTGATTTTCGCGCGCCCCTGATGCCCACGTCGTCACTTCTATAACAATTAACGGCCTGACCCCTTAGCCGGGCTCGCGGGTGCGTGGCGTCGGGAGCATCCCGAGCATTTGGGATCACCGTGGCTTGATGTAGCCGGGTCATCTTGCCCCGGTCCGGCGGGATGGGAACGCGTTTGGCGGAGCGATGGTCGGCGGGCGTTAAGAATGGCTCCGCGAGCAGGCGTGGCGGGCTGCGATCACCGGGGCAACATGCCCCGGCTACACCAAGCCGCTTACGTTACGGAACGGGCGCCGGCGCCCCTGGCGCCCTTTGCGGCCATCCCGGCCGTGGCGCCGAGGGTCTTCCTTACTCCACCTTCCGCACCGGCAGGCCGGCGGCGGCCCAATCCTTCAGGCCACCCACGTTCGCGGACTCGATGCCCTTGGCCGCAAGGGCCTCGGCGACCGCCTTCGAGCGGCGGCCGCTCGCGCAGTACACCAGCACCTGCTTGCCTTTGTTCGCCGCGAGGAACGCCTGCCACTGCTTCTGGTCGCCGTCGAAATCACTCTTCGGCAGCACCTTCGCCGGCTGCGCCACCCCCGACGCCGCGCACTCCTCGGTCTCGCGCACATCGACCAGCACCGCCTTGCCGCTAGCGACCAGCGCCGCGGCTTCCTTGGGCGTGACCACCTTGGCCTCGGCCGCGCCCAGCGGCAGGGCGCAGACCAAGGCGGCGACGAAAACGACGGAACGGAGGAACGCGGGGATCAGGTTCATAGGGAAAACGGGTACGCGCGGAGCGCCCGCCCGCAAGACTTAAGCCGGACTCCTGCAGTCGGTCGGGGCGACCCGTGACGGAACCTCCAACTGCAGGAGTCCGCCGGACACCCCGCGGCCGGCTCAGAAGAACGTATAGTACTTCCCGGCGGCGAGACGCCGGATGAGCAGCGCCAGCTCCATCGCGTGGTAATCGCCCCACATACAGGCCTCGCCACACGGCACCTTGCGGCCCGGCGGGATGTAGTCCCAGCCGTTGGGCCGATGATACACGCTGTGCAGCAGCAGGCCTTGGTGGCGCGGGGCCGTCGACAGGTAGGGTTCCGCGAAAAGGGTGTCCGCGATGGTGAGCCCGGCCTGCAGGTAACGGCGCCCGGCCGCGGCTTGGCCCTGGCCCGCGAGGTACTGCCCGAGGCGCAGGAAGCCCTGGGCGGCGATCGCGGCGGCCGAGCTGTCCACGGGCTCGTGCGCATTGAACGGGTCCGCGTCCACCGCGGTGAAGTCGCCCAGGCGATGAGTGTCGAGGGCCGCGCTGTCCCAGTAGGGCACGCCGTCCTTCGCCGAGTAGCCATCGATGTAATAATCGCTGGCGGCGCGGGCGGTCTCGAGGAACAGGTCGGTCACCGCGCGCCGGCCGCCGACCGCATCGAGGTCGGACCCGCGCACGGTGTGAAGGAACTCGAGCTGCTCGGCGAAGCCGCAGATGATCCAGGCGGCGCCGCGGGTCCAGGTGGTGAACGGCGAATAGCCCTGCTGGGAGCTGGGGCAGCGGAACTGGCCGTCGTTGCGGTTGAAGATACTCTCGTGGGCCACGCGGCCGCGGACGTCGTAGCGGTCCCGCCCCTGGCCGAAGAACACGTTGAAACGCGCCGTGGTGGCCGCGTGCTCGACCGCGCGGTGGAGCAGGTTCACCGGCTTGTCGCCCTCGCCCATCAGGACGTGGCCGAGCTGGTGGGCCACCACCAGCGACCGCATCGAGCGGATGGTATCGGCGAAGAGGGACTGGGGCCCATTGAACGAATAAACGTACCCCGAGGGCGCGACGCCCGCGGCGTCCGCGAGGGGCGACCAGGGCTGGCGGTAGGCGGTCGGGACGTAACGGGCGGCCTGGACGGCGCCGGAGGCCTTGAGGGCGATCTCGGTGTAGTCGACCTCGCGTTGGTCCGCGGGGAGCCGGCCCTCGAGGATCAAACGCCGGAGGTTGCCGTAAGTGGAGATGTTGTTGAAGCCGTGGTCGTGGACGCCCACGTGCGAGACGTGGGAGGCCATATGGCGGACCGTCTTCTCACGCCCGAGGCGGAGCAGCTCCTCATCGCCGGTGGCGTCAAAATGGAGGAACGCCATCCCGAACTGGAAGCCCTGCGTCCACTCGGTCCAACCGCGCGAGGTGTACTGGCCCTTCCACGTGAAGACGGGGGTGCCCTTGGCGGGGTCCCAGGCGGCGTCGAGGGCGCGGATCTTGCGGCCGGCGAGCTCGAACACGCGGTCGGTCTTCGGAAGGAGGGCCTTGGCGGTGAGGCGGTGATTAATCTTCATTGGGCGGG
>JBILWD010000284.1:0-4750 GCA_044370095.1 Opitutaceae bacterium
GCCGCCTCGCGCGCGGGAGCCTTCCCGCTCACCGAGGGTGGCCGCGACGCGGCGGTGATCGCCCAGCTGGATCCCGGCGCCTACACGGTCACGGCCTCCGCCGCGACCGGTGCCGGCGGCCTCGTCTTGGTCGAGGTTTACGAGCTGCCCTAAGGACTCGCCGATGAACACCTTCGCCTCCCCCGGGACGCTCTTCCGTCCGGCCTCGCTGCTCGCGCTCCTGCTCGCGGTCCCGTCCCTGCCGGGGGCGGCGCCGGCAGGTGAACCCGAGCGGCTCGCCTCGATGGTGGTCACCGGCACGCGTCAGCTCGGTCGCTCCGTCACGGACTCCCTAGCGCCGATCGAGGTGGTGCCCTCGGCCGTGATCCGCAGTTCGGTCTCCTCCGAGCTCACCGACGTCCTGACGCAGGCGGTCCCGTCCTTCAACGTGCAGCGCCTGACGATCGGGGAAGGGCTCGCGTTCGTGCGTCCGGCGCGGCTGCGGGGTCTTTCCCCGGACCAGACCTTGGTCTTGGTCAACGGGCGCCGGCGGCACCGCTCCGCGTTCATCAGTCCCTCGGGCTACCAGGCGGCGGATCTGGGTCAGATCCCTTCGTTCCTGCTGCAACGCGTCGAGGTGCTGCGGGACGGCGCCTCCGCGCAGTACGGTTCCGACGCCATCGCCGGCGTGATCAACCTCGTCCTGAAGGACAACCTCGGCTTCGAGGGCTATGGTAAGGTCGCGCAGTACTTCGGGGGCGACGGGCTGAACCGTCAGGCCGGCCTGCATTACGGGTTTCCCGTGGGGCGGAGTGGGGTGGTTTCGTTCGGCTACGAGGCTTCGAACGCGGAACGCACTTCCCGCTCGGTGCAGCGCGCCGATGCGCTGGCCTACGTGCGCGCCCATCCGGAGCGGGCCCGGCTGGTGCCGGATCCCGTGCAGCGTTGGGGTCAGCCGGACCGGCGGGCCCAGCGGCTGGCCGTGAACACCCGCCAGGAGGTCGCGCCCGGGGTCACCGCCTACGGGCACGTGTTGCTCGGGTTCAGCGATGGCCTGGACGACTTCAATTGGCGCAATCCGGACACGAATGCGGCGTTCCGGCGCTCGGCCTTCCAGAACGCACCGGCTTCGCTGCAGCCCGGCTACGCGCTACTGGACTCCTTCCCCGGTGGCTTCACGCCCTACTTCGGCACGCGGGACCTCGACTGGTCCGTCGTGACGGGCGTGCGCGGCACCGCGGGCTCCGAGTGGCGCTGGGACGTCGCGGCCGGTGTCGGCCGCAATCGCTTGGACTACTTTCTGCGCAACACCGTGAACGCCTCGTTCGGCGCCCTCTCGCCCCGCGAGTTCGACGCCGGCGGGCTCCGTCAGCGCGAGCGCAACCTTAATGTCGACGTGGTCTATCAGCCGCGCGCCTGGGAGCTCGCCGCGCCGTCGACCCTCGCGCTCGGCGTGGAGACCCGCCGGGAGGAATTCCGCATCCGGGCGGGGGACCGCTTCTCGTGGGATGTCGGGCCTCTGGCGGATCTCCCGGTCGGCGCCAATGGGTTCCCCGGCTGGAGCCCGATCCAGGTGGTGGACGCCGCGCGTGACAGTCACGCCGCTTACGCCGATCTGGAGCTGAAGCCCCTCCGCACGCTCTCGCTCGGCGCGGCCACCCGCGCGGAGCGCTTCGCCGATTTCGGTTCCACCCTCGACGGCAAATTGTCGGCGCGCCTGGAGCCGATCACCGGGTTCGCCTTCCGGGGCACCGTGAGCACGGGCTTCCACGCGCCCACGCCGGGACTTTCCAGTTACACGCGGACCAGTCAGGGCCTCCTGCCCGGGACCTCCACGTTGTTCACGTCCGGCCAGATCGCGGTTTCCAACCCCGTGGCCCAGTTCCTCGGCGCCAAGCCGCTCACGCCCGAAAAGTCCCGGCAGGGCTCGGCGGGGCTGGTGTGGTCGCTCGCCGGACTGGTCCTCACCGCGGACGTCTACCGCATCGACGTGCGGGACCGCCTCAACATCTCCCAGGGTTTCACGCTCACCGCGGCGCAAAGGGCGCAGTTGGTCGCCACGGGGGTGACCGATGCGGCGAACCTTAACCTGGTGAATTTCCTCACCAATGCCTTCGACACGCGGACTGAGGGTCTGGATCTGGCGCTCACCCGGAGCTGGCGGCTGGAGCCGGGGCTGCGCCTGACGGCCACGGCGGCCTTCAACCGCAACCAGACCACCGCGGTGCGGTTCGACCCGCGGATCATCTCGCGCGACGGGCGGCTCAACCTTGAGCGCCGCATCCCGGGCCGCGGCGGCAACCTGGTCGTGGCGATCGAGCACGCCCGGTGGTCGGGGCAGGTCCGGGTGCGCCACTTCGGCCCGTGGATCGACGCCCAGGCGAATTCCACGATCGTGCAGGAGTTCGGCGCGCAGACGCTGCTCGACCTGTCCGCCACCGTGAAGCTTCCCCATCGGGCGAGTCTCGTGGTCGGGGCGGAGAACGTGCTGGACCGCTATCCGGACAAGGCGCTGTTCAATGCCGCCAACGGGCTGCTCTACTCCCGGAATTCGCCTTACGACGCCGATGGTGGTCGCTGGTATGTGCGCCTGAATCAGGGCTTCTGACCGCGGTATGCCCTGTTCCCGCCGCGCGTTCCTCGCCGGCGCTCTGGCCGCTGGGGCGCCCGGGCTCAGCCGGGCCGTCCCGGCGTCGCGCCCTCCGGTGCAGGAGCCGGACTGGGCGGAGGTAGCCCGGGAGTGGGCGGCGACCCCGGGTCAGCTCAACCTAGAGAGCGGCGGCGTGCAGCCGGTGCCCCTCGCCGTGAACGAGGTCTTTCGGCGGGCGTGGGCGGACGCCACGCGACTCCCGCCGGCCGAACTGGCGCGGGTGCAGGTCCCGGCGCTGGAGGAGGTCCGGAGGCGGTTGGCCGCGGCCTCCGGCTTTGCGCCGGACGAGATCGCCCTCGTGCGGAATACCACCGAGGGGCTGCAAAACCTGCTGCTGGGATGGCCCCTCGTTCGCGGTGACCGGGTGCTGACCACGACGCAGGATTACTGGCGGTTCCAGGATGGCCTCGATCAGCGCGCCGCGCGGGAGGGGATCGAGGTGGACCGGATCCGCCTGCCCGTGCCGCTCCGCGACGCGGCTTCGGTCGTGGACTCCTTCGTCGCCGCCCTTCGGCCGGAGACGCGGGTGGTCTTGGTCTCCGAGATGATCAACCTGACCGGCCAGATCCTGCCGGTCGCCGCCATTGCGGCCGCCATGCGGGCCCGCGGCGTGGCGGTGCTCATCGACGGGGCGCACGGCTTCGGGCACCTCACCGCGCAGCCGGACACGTTGGGTGCGGACGGCTACGCGACCTCCCTGCACAAGTGGCTCGGCGCTCCCCACGGCACCGGTTTCCTGGCCCTGCGGCGCCGCTGGATTGGGGAGGTTTGGCCGCTCTTTCCCGCCCTCGCCTCACGGCGCGAGGATATCCGGAAGTTTGAGGGTTGGGGTACCTTTGCGGCGGCCCCCTTTTTGGCCATCCCGGCGGCGCTGGACTTCTGGCGCCGCATCGGCCCCGAGGCCAAGCTGGCCCGGCTGCGCTGGCTCCGCGACCGCTGGCTCCAGGCCTGCGCCGGGGATCCGCGAGTCCGGCTGTTGACCCGCACCGCGGAGGAGGGGGCGGGAGCCATTGCGACCGTCGAGCTCCGCGGGCAAGACCCGCGGTCGATCGCGGAGGCCTTGCGGGTCCGAGATGGCATCTTTGTCCGCGCCATCGCGCATCCGGAATTTCGCGGCCTGCGCGTGACGCCCAATCTGTTCAACTCCGCGGCGGACCTCGATCGCTTCGCTGAACGCTTGCGGGTCCACCTTGATGCCGGGGGATGAGGCAGAGCCCGGCCTTTTTCGTTCCCCCAGGTCCCCCTTTTCGCCTCCCTTTCCCCATGATGCTGCGTCGACTCCCAGTCCTGCTCCTTTTGCTGGTGACGGCCCTGCCGGCCGCCGTCCCGTCCTCGCCCGCGGTGGAGGAGGAACGGGCGTGGCTGGCCTCGCTGCCGACCGCGCCGGTCCCCGAGCTCACCCGGCACGGGCTGCGCGCGACCGAGGTGCGGCGCTGGCCCGCCCGCGGCGCCAACCAAGGGGTGGCGGTCGATGCGGGCCACTTTTACGGCATCGGCAACTACGTGGTCGGCAAGTACGACAAACGCACCGGCGCACGCGTCGCGGAATGGACCAGCCCGCGCGGCGGACCGGTGGTGCACCTCAACGGCGGGTTGGTGCAGGACGGCGTGCTGGTCCTGGCGCATTCCAGTTTCCCCCAGGTGCCGATGGCCAGTTCGGTGGAGTTCTTCGATCCGGCGACGCTCCGTCCGGTCCGCAGCCTCAGTCTCGGCCTGCGCCACGGTTCCCTCACGTGGGCGGAGCGCCGCGGGGGCGACTGGTGGGCCTGTTTTGCGCACTACAACGATCAGGGCTTCGAGCCGGGGCGCGATCAGCGTTGGACGCACGTCGCGCGGTTCGATGCGGACTGGCAGATCCGCGAATCATGGCTTTTTCCTCCCCAGGTGGTGGCCACCTGGGGCAAGAGCAGTTGCTCCGGCGGAAGCTGGGGACCGGATGGCCTGTTGTATGTGACCGGGCATGACGCCCGGGAACTCTACGTCCTCCGGTTACCGCGGATGGGTTCCGTCCTGGAGTACGTGACGACGATCGACGTGCCGTTCGAAGGGCAATCGTGGGCGTGGGACCCGGCCGAGGAGCGGACGATTTACGGCATCGTGCGCCGGACCCGCGAGGTGGTC
>JBILWD010000285.1:0-4745 GCA_044370095.1 Opitutaceae bacterium
CGCGTCCGGGATGATCGCCAGCGAAGTCCCCAGGCCCGGCACGTTGAAGGTCTTGCTCGGCGCCATCAGGGTGATGGTGCGCGCCGCCGCTTCCGCCCCTAAGCTTGCCGACGGCACGTGCGGCAGCGCCGGGTCGAGGATCAGGTCGCAGTGGATCTCGTCGGAGCAGAGGATCAGCCGGTGCCGGGCGCAGAACTCCGCCAACCGCTCCAACTCGGCGCGCCGCCACACCCGGGCCAGCGGATTGTGCGGGTTGCAGAGCAGGAAGAGCCGCGTCCGCGGGGTCACCGCCGCCGCCAGCGCGTCCCAGTCGATCCCCCAGCCGCCCGCCTCCCGCACCCACGGGACGCCCACCGGCACGCGGGCACTGTTCCGCGGCGCGGAAGAGAAGGGCGGATATACGGGTGACAACGTGAGCACCTCGTCGCCGCCTTCCGCGCAGGCCAGGGCCGTGACGTTTAGGCCGACGACCAGCCCCGGCAACCAGACGATCCAGTCGGGCTCCACCCGCCAGCCGTGCCGCCGCCACAGCGCCTCGACGACCGCCTCAGTGGTGCTCGCCACCGGCCGCGCGTAGCCGAACACCCCGTGGTCCACGCGTCGGTGCAACGCCTCGATCACCGGCGGGGGCGCCGGGAAGTCCATATCCGCCACCCACAGCGGCAGCACGTCGCGGCCCGCATACCGCTGCCACTTCTGGGAATCGGTCCCCCGGCGCTCCGGGACGGTGTCGAAATCGAACGCGTGCTTCATCGTGTCCGCCGAGGCTTTGCCCGCTCCCGCCGCCCGCGTCAAAGGGAACAGGCGCCCGCCGGGCCGCCAAATGGGACGCAAGGGCACACCCGGGCCAGCCCGGGCGGGACACTCCGGCGCGGTGCCGTTTGCCACCGCAGCTCAACCCGCTGCAGCACGCGCAGTTGCAATTCGCAGTGGACTGGCGCGCCGCGTGCAAGAGGAGGGTCACAACGATCCAACCAAAATGAATCCAATCCGATCCTCCCTCTTCCCTGCGTGGTCCGTCTCTCGCTCCGGCTCCCGGCTCTCGCCGTGGTCCGGTCTCGAGTCCGAGATGGACCGCCTCTTCGCCGCCGCCCTAGCGGCCGAGGAACCCGCTACCTTCCCGGTCGACCTCTACGCTGACGCCGCTGCGACGCACGTTCGCGCCGTGCTCCCGGGCTGCCGCCGCGAGGACCTCCGCATCGACCTCGCCGATGGCCAGCTCACGCTCTCCGTGGTGCCGACCGCACCCGCCGCCGGCGACGCCAAGCCGGCCGCTACGCCGGTGGAGCCGCTCGCCCGCCGCACGCTCGCCGTTCCCAAGGACACCGCCGCCGATCAGGTGAGCGCGACCTACGTCGACGGCATCCTCACGGTCACCCTGCCCCGTCGCCCCGCGACCCAGCCGCGCCGGATCCAGATCAACGCCGCCTGAAGCCCAACTCGTCCAGCCAACGCCAATCTTTCCTCCAATGACCCTCTTCCAATCTCTCCTTTCCGCTCCCACCGGCCCAGCCACGCCCGCGACGCTCCGGCCCAGCCATCAACTGACCGAGAGCGAGGACGCCTTCGCCCTCACGATCCAGTTGCCCGGCGTGGCCCGGGACGGCCTCGACGTCACCGTCGAGCAGGACGTCCTGCGCGTGGTCGGCCGGCGCGCGTGGACGCCCCCGGCTGGCTGGTCCGCGCTGCACCGCGAGACGAGCGACGCGCCGTTCTCGCTCGCCGTCGCCCTCGGCCAAGCGGTGGCGGCCGACCGGATCGCTGCCGAGTTGCGGGACGGCGTGCTACGCCTCTCGCTGCCGAAAGCGGAGGCCGTCCGGCCCCGCCGGATCACGGTCGCCTGAGGCCGGCTGGACGCGCCGCTCCCGCGCGGGCGTCCCGTCGGAGTCGGTCGGAGGCGGAAAAACCCCGGCCGGGCAAAGCCTTTGACAACCCGGTGCGCCGGGGGCTGTCGTCGGGGATGAAATTCTGGTCCTTCGTGCGGTGGCTTATGCCGCTGGTGCTGGTACTGGCGGGCGCGCTGCGGGCCGCGGAACCGACGGACACTCCCCGGCCCGCCACCCCGGCGGCGCCCGATTATCTCGAGCAGGTCGTGGACCAGTCCCTGGCCGCTTTCGACCTGCGCCCCAGCGGCAACAGCTTCGCCCACCACGCCATCAGCCTGGTCCTGCTGCTGATCGCGCTGCTGGCGCGTCGCATCGTCACCCGGTTATTCTTCCCGGCCTTGCGCCGGCTGGCCGCGCGCACGGAGACGACTCTCGACGACAAGATGTTTCCGGCGCTTGAGGGCCCGGCGGCTGCGCTGGTCGTGATTTTTGGGCTCTTCTCCGCGCTGCGGGTGCTGAAGCTGCCGGCGGCGGCGGATCATTACCTCGGCGCCGGGTCGCAGGTCGCGTTCTCACTGGTGGTGTTCTGGGGCCTCTGGCGGGCGTTCGCGGCGCTTTTGGATCATCTGGACGAGGTGGCGCGCGAGCGCTCGCTTGGCGTGGCGGCATTTATGCCGTGGATCCGCAAGACGCTGCTGACCGGCTTCGTGGTGGTGGCCGCGTTGCTGACCTTCCAGAGCTTTGGCTTCGACGTGAAGGCGGTCCTCGCCGGCCTCGGCATCGGTGGCCTCGCCTTCGCCCTCGCCGCCCAGGACACCCTGGCGAACATCTTCGGTGCGATCGTGGTGGCGGTCGACCAGCCCTACACCGTCGGCGAGACCGTGCGGATCGGCGCCAACGTCGGCGTGGTCGAGGACATCGGCCTGCGCTCCACGCGGATCCGCCTCTTGGACAAGTCGCTGATGGTCATCCCAAATAAGACGGTCGCGGCGGACACCATCACCAATTTGTCGCGGTTCACGGGGCGGCGCGTCGAACAGGTGCTCGGCCTCACTTACGCCAGCCGGCCCGAGCAGCTGGAGGACCTTGTGCCGGCGATCCGAGCGCTGCTCGAGGGGCGGCCCGAGGTGGACCCGAAGACCGTGCAGGTGGGCTTCCGGGACTTCAGCGCCTCTTCGCTCGATGTCTGGCTGGCTTATGAGGCGCAGGACCCCGATTTCCGCCGCGCCCTGCAGCTCCGGCAGGAGGTGAACCTTGCGCTGCTGCGGCTGGTGCAGGCGCGGGGACTCGCCTTCGCCTACCCCACGCAGACCCTCGACGTAGCGGGACCGGTGCTGGACCGCTTCGCGGCCCGCCCCGCGCCGGCGCGCTGATCCCCGCGGGGCCGGGCTCGCGCGGAAGAGCTTTGCGTTTAGATCCAGCCCGGCCTTCGGTTCGCGTATGGCGCACCCATGCAAGACTCCTTCACCGGCAGACCCACCCGCATCCAAGGACGGCGGCTCCCCGGCCCGGAGGAACGCGCCGACCTTCAGCACGATCACGAACGCCGACTGGAAGCGCTCGCTCGCCTCGGCGCGGCAGCAGCAGAATGCGGTCTCCGCGCAGATTCGGACCGCGATCTCGTCCTCCTCGCGGAAGACGAAGTGAGCCTGCTGGAGGGCGCCGGGGGCCCCTGGGCCGCCCTCGGCGATGCCATCCGCGAATTCCGCGAGCGGCTGCCAGTGCGTCCGCTGGAGGACTTTGGTTTCGCCGTCGACGTCGAGCATCCCCTCGAGGAGCGCAACCCACGCCTGCTCTACCTGCACAGTGGCGTCGAGGCCTCCGCCTTCCTCGCCGAGGCCGATACTTCCGTGTACAAGTTCTTCCTCCCGCGGGAAGACAAGCGGATCGGCAGCGTCTTCGGCTTCCGCCCCGGGACGGAGACCGCCCTGCAGGCCGACGCCGAGCTGGGCGATTACCGCGGGCTCCTCGAGAAACTCCTCCTCGTCCAGGCCCTCGGCGGGATGGGCACCGAGGTGGTCGCGGTCACCCCCGAGGGAATTTTGGTGGCTAAGCAGGTCCTCGGCGAACCGCTCCCGCAAGGGGCGGACACCTCGGGCTTCCTGCCTGCCGGCCTGATCGAGATCCCCTCGCGCTTCCTCCGCGCCAACCGCGACCACCCGCGGCTCTTCTTCCTTGCGGGCGAGCCCTGGCTCATCGCCGACCTCCACGCGCGGAACTTTGTCGTCGCGGCCGACGGCGTGCGGCGGGTGATCGACCTCGTCGCCGCGCCGTGGCCGGCCGGGCTGCGCGCCGCCGATCCCCTGATGGCCGCCTGGCTGGACCGCGTCCGCCACGACCCCTCCGCCTCCGCCTTGCCCGGCGCTGGCGACGACGAACTCTAAGCCGCCGGCGCCCCAAGGTCCCGCAACGGGCTGGCCAACCCGCTGGCGATCCGCTTGCCTCTAGGCACGTTTCCCCCGGCGTTTCCCGCGCCCCGCCCCCGATGACCCCGCTCGAGCTCACGCGCCGCCACTTCCTCGGCCGGATGAACACCGGCCTCGCCGGGATCGCGTTGTCCCGCCTGCTGACGCGCGACGCCGCCGCCGCGCCGGCCGGACCCACGCACTTCGCCCCCCGCGCGCGCCAGGTCCTCCAGATCTTCTGCCCCGGCGCCGCCTCCCACGTGGACCTCTGGGACCACAAGCCGCTCCTCGACCGCCACGATGGCCAGCCGCTGCCGGGCGCCGAACCCGAGGTTACCTTCCAAGGCCGCAACGGCAACCTGATGAAGTCACCGTGGGCCTTCCGCCCCGCCGGCCGCAGCGGCAAGCCGATCTCCACCCTGCTCCCCGCCCTCGCGCGCCACGTGGACGACATCGCGTTCATCCACAGCATGACCGCGCGCACCAACACGCACGGCCCGGGCTGCGTTGCGAT
>JBILWD010000286.1:0-4743 GCA_044370095.1 Opitutaceae bacterium
GCCCTGCGAGTCCGTGCCCACCTGCACGCGCTCGGTGCGGATCTGGCCCGGCAGCGTGATGTAGACCGGCTCGGACACCGTCTCGCGGCGCACCTGCGGCGGGCCTACGCCGTAGTCGAGGTCGATCACCATATCGGCCTTCACGTTCCCCGGTGCCTCATAGAGCCCGCGGCCGGAGAGGCCGGTCTTAACCAGATTCGCCGCTTCCTTGTAGCGCAGCGAATCATCGGCTACCAAAGGGTTCTTGTTGCGGATCTCGTAGGAGATCGCGTTTTCCGCCTTTGGCTTGGCGATTGCGTCTACCTTTAATTCGTGGGTCGTGGCGCAGCCCGCCGCGAAGAGCGCGATCAGCAGCACGAGACCGCTGGCCGGACCGTGGCCCGTCCAGCGGAGGGCAGGGAACTGCGGGGCGGCATTCATCGGTACGCGCGGATCGTAGCGGGGTTCGTCCCGCGCGCAACTCGAACCGTCCCGGCGTGGGGGCCTCAGCGGCCGCGCTTGGCCGCGCGCTGGGCGCGGAGAACGACGCGAAACATCTGGATGCAGAGCCAGAACGTGCCGGTCATGCAGGCCGACGTCAGGACCGACCAAAGCACGATCATCGCCTTGTCGTTCGAGGGCACGTGGGGCGAGACCACGTTGTAAAGGAAGGCGAAGCAGCCGAGCGTGAGCACGGCGTCGACGGCGAGGCTGCCGGGAGTGGTGAACTTCTGTTCCTGCGGTTCCTGCTGGGCCATTTCGGGACGGTGAAGTGGGGCGCGCCGGGTTGTCCACGGAAAATTCAGCGCCGCCGGGGAAAGGGAAAGGGTCGGGCCACGCCGGGGGATGCCGGCGCCGGGGAATTTCCCCGGGCCGCCCGGCGGCTTCGTTGGCCCGACCCTTCGCCTCCACCTTGGGTCCTCGGCGTGGTCGGTGCGACCTCGGCTTAGCCCCAGAATTCGGGCCTACTGGGCAAGCCGGGGTTGCGTTCGCCCGCCGCTTGGGTACCGCTCCTCGCTCGCCCAGTATGCAGCCCTCCCGCATCGTCATCACCGGCGTCGGTCTGACCGCCCCGAACGGCAATTCGCTGCCTGAATTCCGTCGGCATCTGTTGACCGGCGTTGCCGGGATCGAGCGGATCGACGTCCGCTATATGGGCAGCCAGCTAGCCGGGGTCTGTCACTACGACGCCCTGCGGTACCAGAAGAAGAAGGAGCTGCGGGTGGGGACCCGGGCTGGCAGCATCTCGATCTACTGTGCCCGGGAAGCACTTGCCGATGCCGGCGTCAGTCTAGACGCTTTACAGAAGGATCGGGTCGGGATCTACATCGGCTGCACCGAGCACGGTAACGTCGAGACGGAGAACGAGGTCTACAACATCTCCAAGTTCAACTACGACACCAAGTTCTGGTCCCACTACCACAATCCCCGGACCGTCGCGAACAACCCTGCCGGGGAGACCTCTTTGAACCTCGGGACCACCGGGCCGGCCTATACTATCGGCGCCGCTTGTGCCGCGGGGAATATGGGCCTGATCCACGCCACCCAGATGCTCCGGCTGGGGGAGGTCGACTTCGCCCTCTGTGGTGGCGTGAGCGAGAGCATCCACACCTTCGGCATCTTCGCGGGGTTCAAGTCGCAGAACGCCCTCGCCACGCACGCCGAGCCCGCCCGGGCCTCCCGGCCCTTCGACAAGGCCCGCAATGGCATCGTGATTTCGGAGGGGGGCTGCCTCTACACCTTGGAACGCCTCGAGGATGCCCGCGCCCGCGGCGCCCGCATTTACGCGGAAATCGCCGGTTACCACGTGAATAGCGATGCCAGCGACTACGTGCTGCCGAATCCCCAGCGGCAGGCCGAGTGCGTCCGCGCCGCCTTGGCTCGCGCCGGCCTCGCCCCCGCCGGGATTCATATTGTTAACACGCACGCCACCGCCACCCCCTTGGGTGACATCCAGGAGTGTGAGGCCATCCGTGCCGTCTTCGGGGAAGGCTGCCCCGACACGCACATCAACAACACCAAGAGCTTCATCGGCCACACGATGGGGGCGGCGGGTGCCCTTGAACTGGCCGGCAACCTGCCCAGCTTCGACGACCTGACCGTCCACCCCACCATCAATGTCGACGATCTCGACCCTCAGTGCGCCATCCCCGGGCTCGTCCTGAACCAGCCCCGCCAGGCGGCTCGCGTCGACACCATCCTGAATAACTCGTTCGGCATGCTGGGGATAAATTCCACGTTGATTGTTCGTCGCTTTGTCCCCTAATCCGCTGCCCCTGCGCTATGACCAAAGACGACTGCAAGAAGCTGGTGCTCGACATCATCGCCGACATCGCCCCGGACGAGGATCTGTCCAACGTCAAATCCGACGTGCGGCTCCGCGACCAGCTCCAGCTCGATAGCATGGACTTCCTCGACATCGTGATGGAGCTGCGGAAACGCCACGGGATCGAGGTCCCGGAGGCGGACTACCTGCAGCTTGCCTCGCTCGACAGCTGCGCGGAGTACCTCACGCCGAAGTTCAACGCCCTACCCGCCAAGGGTTGAATCCCGGACGTCGCCTCTCTTCCCGGCCGGGCCGTAGGCCCGGCTTTTTGCTGCCCGCCCGCCGATGAACTCCCGCTCGCACTATGATGTGGTCATCATCGGCGCCGGGATGGCTGGCCTCGCCGCGGGGATCCGGCTCGCCCACTTTGGACGGCAGGTCTGCATCTTCGAGCGCCACAACGCCGTCGGCGGCCTCAACGGCTTCTACAGCCGCGACGGGCGCCGTTACGATGTCGGCCTCCACGCGCTGACCAACTACGTGCCGCCCGGGGTCAAGGGCACCCCGCTCACCAAGCTCCTGCGCCAGCTCCGCATCGACCGGGACGAGCTCGCGCTGCGCGGGCAGCTTGGCTCGCGCATCGCCTTCGGCCCCGGCGTGGCGGACCTGCGCTTCACCAATGATTTCCAGGTGCTCGAGTCCGAGGTCGCCCGGGCCTTCCCGGCGCAGATCGACGGCTTTCGCGCCCTCGTGGCCGCGGTCCGCGCCCACGACGAGGTCTCCCTCGACGCCGCGCCCGCCTCCGCCCGCGAGGTGGTTCGCCGCCACCTCAGCGACCCGCTGCTGGAGGATATGCTGTTCTGCCCGGTGATGTTCTATGGCAGCCCGACCGAGCGGGATATGGATTTCAGCCAGTTCGTGATCCTCTTCAAGGCCCTCTTCCTCGAAGGCTTCGCCCGTCCCTCGGAGGGGGTTCGCCGCATCCTGCGCGTGCTGCTCGCCAAGTACCGCGAGGCTGGCGGCGAGCGCCGGATGAAGTGTGGCGTGCGCCGCATCCTGCTCCGGGAGGGCCGCGCCGCCGGGGTCGAGCTCGACGACGGGGCGGTGATCACCGCCGATCACGTCCTCTCCTCGGCCGGCGCCCCGGAGACCGAGGCGCTGCTCGCCGCCGGCGGCCTGCCCACGCCGCAGCCCACGGAGCCTGGACGGCTCTCATTCGTCGAGACCATCTCCGTGCTGGACCGCCCGCCCGCGGCGCTTGGGTGGGCTGGCGACACAATCGTCTTCTTTAGCGAGGGCCGGCGCTTCGACTACGTTTGCCCCGAGGCGCCCGTGGATGTCCGGAGCGGGGTGATCTGCCTGCCCAACAACTTTGCCTACGAGCCCGGCGAGGCGCTCGCCGAGGGCTGGTTCCGGGTGACCTCGCTGGCCCGGCCCGAGGACTGGGCCGCGTGGCCGGAATCCGAGTACCGCGCACGTAAGCAGGAGTGGTTTGGCGCGGTGCAGGCCAGCGCCCGGCGGTTCCTGCCCTCGGTGCCGGACGCGGAGTTGGCCGCCGCGACGGTCGCCACCGATATGTTCACCCCGCGCACCATCACGCGATTCACCGGTCACCAGCGCGGGGCGGTCTATGGCTCCGGGGTGAAGCACCGGCGGGGCCTCACCGCCGCGCCCAATGTCTATCTTTGCGGGACGGACCAGGGCTTCCTCGGGATCGTCGGGGCGATGCTGAGCGGGATCTCGATGGCCAACCATCACATCCTGCAGCGCGGGTGAGCCGCGCGAAATCCCCAGCGCGGGATTGGCAAGGTGCCCCCGACCGCCCACGCTCTGTCGCTTAAATGGCTTACGACTGGCTCAAGGGGGTGGCGGATGAATACGACGTGATCGTCATCGGCAGCGGGCTGGGCGGCCTCACCGGGGCGAACGTCCTCGCCAAGGCCGGCCACCGGGTGCTGCTGCTCGAGCACCACTACCAGTTCGGCGGGCTCGCCACTTGGTTCACGCGCCGCGGCGGGCACATCTTCGACATCTCCCTCCACGGTTTCCCCAGCGGGATGATTAAGAGCTGCCGCAAGTACTGGACCCGCGAGATCGCCGACGCGATCGTGCCGCTCCGGGACATCCGCTTCGTCAACCCCCAGATGGACGTCCGCACCACGTTCACCCGCGAGGACTACACCCGCGTGCTGGTGGAGTCCTTCGGGCTGCCGCGGGCGCAGGTCGAGGCGTTCTACGAGCACCTGCGCGGGATGAACTTCTACGACGATCACCGCGAGACCACGGGGGAGATGTTCAACCGCTTCTTCCCCGGCCGGGACGATGTGCAGCGGCTGCTGATGGAGCCCATCGCTTACGCCAACGGGTCGACAACCGAGGACCCCGCGATCACCTACGGGATCGTCTTCTCGAACTTTATGGGCTCCGGGGTGTACACCTTCCGGGGCGGCTCCGACCAGCTGATCGCGAAGATGGTGGACGAGCTCCGCCGCAACGGG
>JBILWD010000287.1:0-4741 GCA_044370095.1 Opitutaceae bacterium
CTCCTGCGCGATCAAACCCTCTCCGGGCGTCCGCCGGTGGTGCGCCAGTGCCTCCGTGTCCCACGTCACCTCCTCGGCCGCGCCCGCGCACAGGCGACTGGCCTCGTCGAGATCCCCCAGCCCGCTTACGCCAGCGCAATGCGCGGCTAGCGCGGCCAGCGGGTCGGCGCCGCCGGCCGGGGTCAGCGCGGATAACTCGGACTCCAACGTCGCCGGCTCCACGAGGACGAGCCGTGCCGTCGCGGGCAGGTAGCCCGCGAGGCCGGTCACCGACGTGGCGAGACGCACGCGCGGTGAGGCCGGCACCGCCACGGTCTCCACGGCGTCTCCCGAGCGCTGGGTCACGGGATCAAACCGGCGGATCGACTCGATCTCGTCCCCGAAGAAATCAACCCGGCAGGGTGCGGCTGCGGTGACGGGGTAGATGTCGACCAAGCCGCCGCGGACCGCGTAGTGCCCGGGGGCCTCGCAGACCGCCTCGCAGTCGTAATCGAGCCGGCGCAGCTCCTCCAGCAGCTTCTGGAAGGGCAGGGTGGCGCCGCGGGTCAACGTCAGCTCCTGCCGCGCAAACTCCTCCAGCGCCGGCACGGGTTGGAGCAGCGCCGCCGGGGTCGTCGTGACCACGAGGGTGTCCGGCGTCGCGGCGAGGCCGCGGACCGCGCGCAGCCGCGACAGCACGGCGAGCCGGTCGCTCGACGCGGCGAATGCCTCGCGCATCTCGGCGGTTTCCTGCACCGACTCGGGGAACACGAGGGCAGCGAGCGGCGCGGGGGAACCGAGGGCGCGGTGGAAGAAGGCCGTGTCCTCTGCCAGCAACTCGGCTTCGCGGAGCGTGGGGGTGACCACGAGCCAGACGGGCGTGCGTTCGCGGCCCGTCAACGCGGCGAGCACGGCCCCGCGGGCGGCGGGGCAGACACCGGTCAGGCGGCGGACGGGCGGCGGGCAATCGGTCATCAGACGGGGCGTGGGCGTCAGACGACCGCCAGCGCCGCGCGGGCGGCGGACTCCTCGGCCGCCTTCTTCGATGACCCGCGGCCCGTGCCCACCGGTCGGTCGTGGAGGAAGACGGTCACGGTGTAGGTGCGGGCGTGGTCGGCCCCTTCGGTGGCGACGACGGCGTAGCGGAGCGCCTCGTTCCCGTGCACCGGTTGGATGCGCTCCTGCAGGCGGCCCTTCGGGTTGTCCGCCGCGGCGGCTGCGAGGTGCGGGTCGAGTGGTCCGTACAGCCCTTGGACGGCGCGGCGGGCGCCTTCGAGGCCAGCTTCGAGAAAGATCGCGCCGAGTAGGGCCTCGAGAGCGTCGGCGAGGGCGGTGGGGCGCGTGCGGCCGCCGGCGGCTTCCTCGGCGGGGTTGAGGCGCAGCGCGGCGTCGACCCCCGCCTCGCGGGCGAGGCCGGCGAGGCAGGTGCCGTTGGCGAGCGTCGCGCGCAGGCGGCTGAGTTCGCCTTCCCGTTCCCCGGGGAACGCTTGGAACAGGGCCTCGGTCAGGACGAGTTGCAGCACGGCATCGCCGAGAAACTCCAGTCGCTGGTTGCTCTCGGCCGGCGTGGGGTCCTGCCGGAGCGACGGGTGCGTGAGCGCCTGCGCAAGCAGCGCGCGGTCGCGGAAGACGTGGCCGAGGCGGACCTCGAGTGGCGTGGCGGAGCTACTCATGAGCTGGCGCTAGCGTAGCGGCGGAGCCCGCGGTGAAAGACGATCACGGCGAGGCCGAGCCAGAGCGCGGCGAACCCGGCGAGGCCGAGCGCCCAAGCGGGCTCGAACCCGTGCAAGAGGACTCGGGCTGGCGCGTTGCTTACGACCACGACGGGCAGGAGCCAGACGAAGATGACCTCGGCGGCGCCGCGGAACGCCTCGCGGGGCATCCGCGAGAACTCGATCAGACTGAAGTAACCGCCCTCGACGCCCTGCGCGCTGGTCAGCCAGAAGACGCTCGCGGTGGAGAGCATCAGGACGCTGTAGTGGATCACGAGGCCGCAGCCGACGAGCAAGGCGTAGAGCGCCAGTTGCCCCGGGCTCGGCCGGAGCCCCAGCTCGCCGGCGGCGTAGACCACCAACCCGAGCGCCACGACCGAGTTGACCAGCCCGTCGGGATCTAGTTTCCGCGTCGAGACCATGAACATCACGCTGCCGGGCTGGGCCAGAAAGAAGTCGAGGTGCCCATTGCGGATGTTGCGCCCAAGGTCGTAGAGCCCACTCCAGAAGAAACCCATCAGGAGGCGCTGGATCAGGAGCGAGGTGCCTAGCAGCAGCAACATCTCGGGCCGGCTCCAGCCCGCGATCGAGTCGGTGTGCCGGTAAATCACCTCCACCAGCAGGAGGTTGACCCCCATCCAGAAGAGCTCGACCAGCGACCAGATGACGAAGTCCCCGCGGAACATCAGCGCCCGAGTGAGCGAGTAACGCCCGCTGGCGGCCCAGACGCGGAAGTGGTGGGCGAGCGCGCTCATCCCCCGACGGCGGTGTGGCGCCGCAGCCCCCGGACCCACAGCGCGTGCGCCAGCAGCAGCAACAGTACGACCCAACCGGCTTGGAGGGCTAGGCCCTCGGCCGTCTCGGTCGGCCCAATGCGCCCGGTGAGGATCGCGGCGGGGAAATACATCTGGTAGTAGAAGGGCAGAAAGCGGGCGATGGCGTGGAGCGCCGGCGGGAGCAGGTCGAGTGGGAAGATTTGCCCTCCGAGGACCGCCTCCACCGCCATCGAGAGCACCACTAGGCCTTGGATCTCGAGGAACCAGAACGTCATCAGCCCGAAGCAGTAGGCGATGGTGAACTGGACGAGCGCGGAGAGGAAGAGGGCCGGCACCGCCGCGGCGAGACGCCAGGGTTCACTCGGGAAGGACAGCGCCTCGTGGATAAAGGGATAGGCGACGGCGAGGGGTAAGAGGATCAACGCACCGGACACCAGCCGAGCGGCCGCGAAGATGCTCAGGCGGTAGAGGAAGTAGTTGATCGGCTTGAGCAGGAACTGGTTGATCAGCCCTTGGCGGATTTCCTCGCTGATCTGGTAGTCCTCGTTGAAGGCGCTGATCAGGAACTGGAGGAAGAGGATGGTAGTGAAATAGGTGAGCGTCTGGCGCAGGTCGAAGCCGCCCACCTGCTCCCGCCCGGCGAAGGCGGCTCCCCAGAGGATGAAGACCGCCGCGAGGTGGAACAGGGAGAAAAACCCGCGCACGGCGAAGTTCCATCGGTACACGAGGCTGCCTTGCAGCCCGAGGAGGAAGGCCTGGCGGTACTTGCCGGCGGCGCGCAGCATCGCGGGCCTCAGGGCTCGAGCCCGAACCGCTTGATGACCTCGTCGGCCAGGCCCCGGTAGGCGGTCGAGCCTAGGCCCTGCGGATCGTAGGCGAGGATCGGTTTCCCGAAGCTCGGCGCCTCGCTCAGGCGGATGGTCCTCGGGATCAGCGTGTCGAAGACCTTCCCCGGCAGGTGCTGACGCACCTCTTCCACCACCTGGCGCGCGAGTTTGGTCCGCCCGTCGAACATCGTCATCACCACCCCGCCCAACTCGAGGCGGTCGTTCACGTGCGCCGCCTTCAGCCGCTCAACGTTGCGGAGGATTTGGCCGAGGCCCTCGAGGGCTAGGTATTCACACTGCAGCGTGATCAGCAGGTAATCGGCGGCGGCGAGGCTGTTCATCGAGAGCAGCCCCAGCGCGGGCGGGCAGTCGATGAGGATCACCCGGTAGCCGTTGGAGTCTCGGACCGGATCGAGCACCCGCCGCAACCGTGCGAGGTAGTTTTCTCCTTGGGCCAGTTCGATCTCCGCGGCCGCGAGGTCCTCTTCGCTGGGGATCAGGGCGAGGCACTCGTGCGCCGTCGGCGTGATCATGTCGAAGGCGGAGCCCTCCCCGTGCAGCGGGCCGTAGAGGCTGCGCCCCGCCTGCTTCTCCACGCCCACGGCGCTCGTCGCGTTGGCCTGCGGATCAAGGTCCACCAGCAAGGTGTGGATCTTCCGCTCGGCCAGCGCCGCGGCGAGGTTGACCGCGGTGGTGGTCTTGCCGACGCCCCCCTTCTGGTTGGCGATGGAAAATACGACGGTGGGCATAGCTGTGAGGGTTCTGATACGCGGCACCGCTCCCGGCCGCAAGCGCGGCCTCGCCGCTTCCCGCTCGCGCCTCCGTCCGGCTCGCGCTTCACTGCCGGGATGGAAACGCCGCGGGTCGAACCGCTGGAACCGGCCACTCCCGAGCCGCCGGGGGAACTCTCTGGGGCCGCGACCTTGCCCGATGGCACCGCGCTGCTCGTGCGTCCCATCCGGCCGGAGGACGAGGCCCGCCTCGCGCGGTTCCACGCGGGGCTCTCCGACCGCAGCGTCTACCAGCGCTACTTTCGGCCGATCCCCCTGGCCCAGCGGGTGCGGCACGCCCGGCTGAGCCGGCTTTGCTTCGCCGATTTCCGCACCGAGATCCCGCTCGTGGTCGTGCGCGGCGCCGGGGGCCCGGACGAAGAGATTCTCGCGGTCGGCCGCCTCCATCGCGACCCGGGCCGGCCCGAGGCCGAGTTTGCGCTGGTGGTGGCCGACGCGTGGCAGCGCCGCGGGCTCGGCACGGTGTTGCTCGCGCGGCTAGAGGCGGCCGCGCGCGTGGCCGGCTGCGCGCGCCTGCGCGGCACCCTGCTGGCGGACAACCTCCCGATGCAGCGGCTGTGCCGCCAAAGGGGCTTCACGCTCCATTTCGGAAGCGGCGGCGAGGTCACCGCAGAGCTGGCGTTTGCCGCCGCTCCGCGGCCCGCTTGAGCCGAGCG
>JBILWD010000065.1:0-14035 GCA_044370095.1 Opitutaceae bacterium
GGGAGAAACCTGACTCCGCAGAGCCGGCTTGAAGGGGGGCTGCCGCCTCGATGCGCTTTTCCCGATGCCCTCCCGTCTCGCCTACACCACGCTCCTAATCGATGACTACGACCGGGCGATCGCGTACTTCACGCAGGTCCTAGGGTTTCAGGTTAGGGCGGACGAACGCCTGTCCGCGACCAAGCGCTGGGTGGTTGTGGCGCCCTCGGGCGCGGGCGGGGCGTTGTTGCTGGCGCAGGCGAGTACTCCGGCCCAGCGGGCGCTTGTGGGTGGGCAGGGTGGGGGGCGGGTGTGGTTGTTCCTCCATACCGATGATTTCGCGGCCGAGCACGCGCGCCTGAGCGCCTGCGGCGTGCGGTTCGAGGAGTCCCCGCGGGACGAGCCCTATGGCCGGGTTGCCGTGTTCGTCGATTGCTGGGGCAACCGCTGGGATTTGGTCCAGCCCTCCGGCGCTGCCGCTTGAGCGCGGCATTAGGATGGACGGCAAGAGCTCAAGGACTGCACTGCGAGCGGGATTTAACGTTTTTCGGACGTTTCCTTCACGTTCCCTTCACGCGGCGATCGGTAGCGTACGGGCCTCCTCTCCCTGTCGGCGCCAGAACGAGTCTCCATCCGGGAGTCCTCCGTCCGAGGATTCCCCCGGCAGCAGCGGAGATCTACGATGTACTCCCTCCCGTCCCGTTCCTTGCGTGCAGCGATGCTCCCGGCTGCGCTTGGTCTGACCGCCCTGTTCCTCGCCTCCTCGCCCCTCCGGGCCGCGGCCACCACGCCATCGGTCACCTCGGCCGCCCCCACCTCCGCGTGGTTCACCGAGTTTTCCGCGGGCATCAGCGTCATCCCGGCCGGGGATGTCACGCTCGGCGGTCGGACCTACGAAGGCGACTTCAAGGACGGTCCTTTCCTGCGCGGGGCGGTCGGCCGGCGGTTCGGCGCGAACTGGACCGTCGCGGGCGAGTGGTTTTACCGGAAGAACGAGCTGGGCTCCCTCGACGCGGGGGACCGCCGGTTCACTCGCGGAGACGTCGCCTCGAACAGCCTCTTCCTCAGCGCGACTTACGCCCCGGGCCCGCGCTTCTCGTGGCTGGGGATCGAGCCTTACGCGGGTCTGGGCTTCGGCTGGATCCAGGAACTCGATCTCGATCTGCAAGGCTCCGATGGCGGCGGCTTCGAGTCCGGATCGTTTCCGGCCTGGCAATGGAGCCTCGGCTTGAAGCGGCCGCTCGCGCCCCGGGCGGAACTCTTCCTCGAGGGCCGAGCCGTGGCGGCGGGGGAGCGTGAATTGCAGGGAACGGGCGGCCGCCGGTTGCGGATCGCCTACGATGCTTGGGGGCTCCTCGCGGGCCTGCGCTGGTCTTTCTGACGCACCTCGGTTTCCTGCGGGGATGGGTTCGACCGGCCAACGCCTGCTGCTCGTGGAGGATGATCTGGACCTCGCGGAAAGCATCGGGGATTTCCTCGCCCGCCGCGGTTGGCAGGTCGCGCACGCCCGTCACGGGGCGCTGGCCCTGCGCCTGGCCGCGGCGGACCGCCCCGCGGTGATCATTCTCGACCGCGCGATGCCCGGGCTGGACGGGATCGCGGTCTGCCGCGCGCTGCGGTCGGGCCCGCTCGCCGCCGTCCCTATCCTGATGCTCACGGCCGCCGATAGTCTGCCGGAACGGCTCGAGGGCTTCGCGGCGGGCGTCGACGATTACCTCGTGAAACCCTTCGCCCCCGCGGAGTTGGAGGCGCGGTTGACGGCGCTGATCCGCCGTTCGGGTACGGCGGTGCTGGGGGGTGCCGGGGTCCTGCGCTATGCCGGCCTGGAACTCGACCCCGCCACGCGCGAGGTCCGGCACGCCGGCCACCCCGTGGAGCTGACCCGAATGGGATTCTCCATTCTGGAGATCCTGCTGCGCCACGCTCCTGCCGTGGTGCCCCGGGCCCAGCTCGAGCGCGAACTGTGGGGGGATGAGCCGCCCGGCAGTGACGCCCTGCGCTCCCACGTCTTCGCGCTGCGCACCGCGCTCGACGCGGCCGGCGGCGCCGCCCTGCTCCGGACGCATCGGGGTATCGGCTACCAGATCCACGCCGACGAGGGCGCGCCGTGAGCCGCCCTCCCATCGTTTCCCGCGTGGTCCCGCGAAGCCTGCGGTCCCGGATCCCGCTGGTGCTGACGCTGGCGGCGCTCGGCGGCTTCACCGCGATGGCCGCGGCGGGTTGGTTGCTGGTGCTGGAGGCGGAGGACGCGATCTTGGAAGCGCTCGTGGCTGAGGCCGTGCAGGCGCAGGACCGACCGGAGGGGAGCCCGGCCCGACCGCAATGGCTGACCTATGTGCAGGACGATGCGGCGTTGTGCCGGAGAACGGGCCTTGCTGCCGCGCCCGACACCCCAGGTCCACACGAGCTATTTGCCTCGGCGGACGGATCGGCATCCGTCCTGATTGCGGGTATAGCTGATCGCTGGCGGGTCTGGCTGGCTTCCGATCGCGAGCGGGAGTTCCGGCTGCGGCGCGACCGCGCCGGGCGCGGCTGGTGGCTCGCCGACTTGTCCTACTTCGAATTCACGGAGGAGCGGGTCGCGTCCGTCCGCACCAGCATCTTGGCGGCGTCCGTCGGCGTCGGCCTGCTGGCGCTGCTGCTCGGCGGGTTAATCGTCCGCTGGACGGTGCGGCCGGTGGTCGCGCTGGCCGCCCGGGTGGAGGCGACGGCCGGGCTCGCGGCGTCGCCGGCGCGGCCATTGGCGGACGGATGCGCGGACGACGAGGTGGGCTTTCTGGCTCGGGCGCTGGATGAGTCACGGGCGCGGGTGGCCGAATCCCTCGCGCGCGAACGTCATTTCATCGCGGAGTGCAGCCACGAGCTGCGCACGCCCCTGGCCGTGCTCAAGGCTGCCACGGTGTTGCTCCCGGAGGTGGCGGAGGAGCCGGAGGGCCGGGCGCGGGCGCTGGCGCGGATGACGCGTGCGGTGCAACGGGCTGAGCGGCTCGTGCAGTTTTTCCTCGTCCTTGCCCGGGAGGGCCGGGAGCGGGCCGAGGTGCGGTGGGTTCCCCTGCGCGCGGTCGCGGAGGAGGCGATCGAGGATCAGCGGGCCATCCGTCCGGATCCGGCGCGGGAACTTGCGGTCGCGATTCCGCCGGAGCTGCGCGTCTTGGCCGACCGCGAGGTTCTCCTGATGCTGGTGCATAACCTGGTGGGCAACGCCCTCCAGCACGCGCCCGAGGGCGGGGTTACGGTCGCCTGGTCGGCGGACGCCACGCTCACCGTCGACGATGAGGGGCCGGGTTTCCCGGATGCCGGCGAGGAGGTGCGGCCGCGGGGGTACGGACTGGGCCTCGCGCTGGCCCGCCGGCTGTGCGAGACGCAGGGGTGGGCGTTGCACACCGCGCGTTCGCCCGCGGGAGGGGCGCGGGTGCGGGTCCATTTTCCGGCAGCCGCAGTGAGACCGGCCGCAGCCGCCGGGTGATGCGTCCAGTGCGCATGGAGGGGATGCCCGCCAAACGCGCCGCGCGCTCATCCTGGAGCGGTCCTTCTGGTCGAGGTACCGGGGCCCGGTGTGCCGTTGCTCAGTGAGCCTCGGCGCGGTGTGCCGCGGCTCGGTGCGCTGCGGCTCGGTGTAGCCGGGGAATCCTTCCCCGGTCAGACAAACCGGAAGGCTTCACGGCCGCAGGCCATCTCTCCCTTCGCCGGCCCGCCCTAGCCCCTCCGCGGCCTCCCTGGACGCCCCTCGACTCCGGTCCACGCCGGGAGCTCCTTTGCGCCTTTTTGGTTCATCCCGCGGCCGCTTCTCCGACCGTGCTCCCGCGTTCTGGATTGCTACATCCTTCGGTTATCCTTCGGTAACCCTTCGGTCCTACCTAGGTAAAACGAGCTAAAACGTTGATAAGACCGAAGAGTAACCGAAGGATGACCGAAGGATAAAGATCGGAGCAAGGTTCCGGCTCTGAACGTGAGAGCCAGGGCTTATCGGCTCAAAGCCAAGGGGTTAGATTGTCTCCGGGCTGGCCGGGAGCCGTGGCGCCGTCGATCGCGGGAGCGCGGGGGCGGGCACCGGCGTGGGCTGGCCGGGCTGACCCGCAAACAAAAAGCCCCGGAAACCTTTCGGTCTCCGGGGCTTATGTGGGAGTGGGCGTTCGCCACGCGCTCTTTCCCGTTTACACACGCTTGGGCGCTCTCGCTTTCGCGGGCGGTGTGTTTCCCGACGCCACTCTCCGCGGCAGGCGGAGTTCCGGTCTCATGGCGGGACCGTCCCGGCCGTTTCCAGCCGGAATCTTTCGAGTGAGGCCTCTGCGCCCAGTTCGGACGTCCCCTGCCGGGGACCTCGCGCCGGACGTGGTGCTGACACGCCTGCAAAGGTGCTTCGCGTCGGCACCGTGACCACGGGGACGGCGCCGGGGATTAGCCGGCCGTTGGCCCTGTGTTACGGGTCTGACCTCTTGCCTCTCAGGTTGCGTTTCGCGTTTGCAGGGGGGTGATGCCGTTTTTCGACACCGCCCCCGGAGGAGGTGGACGGACTTTGCCAGGTCCGTGCGCTCCCCGCCGTAGCCTCTCCTTTGCGCGCCCGTTCCCGTCTGGGGAGCGGGCCTTTTGGCGGGGTCGTCCCGCCGGGAAAGGCTTTGGCGTTCTGGTCGGCGCAGTAGCAACCGATACCCTCTGGGGTGACTGCGTGGATCCGCGGTTCGAAACTTCCCGCGGATCTGACTCGGCTGGGCGTGGTTTCTGATCACGCCTCGCCGCACAGTTCCTGATTCGTGCGTGAACTGACCGGACACGACTCCGGCCAGAGGAACTGGTGACATATGCCTGGGCGCGGCTTGCGCTGCGTCGAGGGGAGTGCGGCACCAGTTGCCGCCCTCCTTTCCCCGGTTGCCCGGGAGTATCCCAGTCGTGCTCTCAGCGGCGTTTTTCAGACCGCTGCACCGCGACTGTTCTATCAAGGAACAAGCCAAACAGTGCGCGGTTGGGCCCGAAACGAAAGGGTTTGTTCTTCACTATCGCTGCACCGCCCGGAACGGTGAACAAGTTGGGCCCAACCTTGTTCACCGGTTATTCACCGCCGGCGGCGGGTCGCGGACGCCGGCAGCGGGGGATCAGAGCTCCACCGTCAGGGAGGAGATGAACTGCCGTGGATCCGTGAGGCGCGGCCACGTCGCGTTGTTGCCCTGGTCGGAACGCGAATTGAACGCATTGTTGACGTTGAGCTGGAGCGTCCAATGGCGGCCGAAGGCCTTCCGGCGGTAGCTGGCGAACGGATTGACCAGCACGAGGTCCTCGGTGCCGCCAGCCGGATACAGGACCTGGCCCGCGACCACATTACCCGGGCTGTCGGCGCGCAGCTTGCCGAGGGCATAGCGCGCGGCGACCCCCAGCGAAAGGCCCCGCAGGTCGCCCCGATCAAAGCTGTACCGCGTGACCAGGTTCGCCGTTTCACGCCGCACTGCCCTGACCGCTCCCTCCTGATCGACGAGGAACTGCGCCGTCAGCTGGGTGGCGGCATCCGGATCGAGGCCTTGCTGCCGTGCGGCGACACGGGCGCGCCCGAGGGCGTCCGCGGTGAGCGGGAAGAAGCGGGAAAAGACCACCCGGTTCATCGAGTACGTGAGGCGCACCGTCCACTGGCGGCTGAGGTTGAGCTGGACCTCGGCCTCGTAGCCCTCGGAGGACTGGTCGCGGTAGTCGCCGGTGCCGATCAGTTGCTGGGCGGCTGGCAGGACCGCATTGAGCTCGAGTTGGGCGGCGGAGCTGAGGCCCACCCCGTTGTTTTCCGCGACGGTCTCAAAGCGGGTGAGGGTGGCGTTGAGGCGTTCCTCGAGGAAGTTGAAGCGTAGGCTGTACTCGAAACCTTCCCCGGTGCGGGGCTGGCGCGGGCCGCCCGTCAGGTCGGTGCCGGCGCTGTCGGTGAAGAGCGTCGACTCGAAGTAGCCCGCGCCGAGGCCGAGCCACGGCAGCACGCGCAACACGCCGCCGTAGGATTGGCTCGTGGAGTAGTCACGGCGCAGGCGCTGGGTCGGGACGTTGTAGTCGCCCGGGTTGGCGATGACGTTGCCGGCGAGATCGAAGAGCTGGAACTCACCCGTGGCGGCGTTGGCGGCGCCGACGCGGTTGCGGTTCTGGCGGAAGTAATCGCGGCTGACCCCCGCGCTGGTGTGGAGCCGGCCCTTGAAGAACGAGTTCAGGGCGGACAGGGAGCCCGAGCCGAAGCTCTGGTCGAAGCGGCTGTTGTTGCCGCCCGTACGATACCAGCCGGTCCGGCCGGGGGTGAGCTTCAGGCGGAGCCGCTCGTCACTGTTCCCGTCCGCGAGGTAGTGTACTGGGTAGACTAGGTTATTGGGGAACGTGGCGGCGGCCCCGGTGAACCCGCGCCGCGTGATCTCCTCGCGCGCGAGGGCGAAATTGAAGGTGTTGAGGTACACCTTTTCCCGCCGGTAGCTCGTGCTGGCCACGAGCCGGAGGGTCGCGTCGAGGAACGGCAGCTTGGTGTCGTAGACGCCGGTGCCGCGCCAGCCGTGGATGTCGTGGCCGTCCGTGGCGAGCGTGGGCGAATGGACGACAAAGTACTCCTCGAAGCGCGGATTGGGGATAGTGGCGCCGGGGATGGTCGGATGGGGCAGGACGCGGTTCACATCGATGAACACCCCGCGCGCGTTCACCCCAAGGGCCCCGGAGGCCGAGTAGGTTTGCGGGCGGGAGGAGTCGTCGACCTGGCCATTGTAGGAGATCAGGGCGCGCAGGTTGTCGCTGAAGGCGTGGGACAGCTCGATCGTGTAGGCGTGGAACTTGGAGTCCGCCCGGTTTTCCGGCCCGCCCCAATCGCGGCCGTAGGGAGTGATCGCGTACGGGATCGGCAGGAGCGGGATTAGTGCCGGATTCTGGGGGTCGGTTCCCGTGTTGACCCCCGCGCCGGTGAGGATGGCGGAATTGCGGAAGGTGGTGGTCGCGGTCGACTGCATATCGTGGAGGGTGCCACCGATGTCCAGATACACGTGGGTGTTGCCCGGCGCGGCGATGCGCCGCATCCCGACCCCGTTGACCTGCACGCCCGGGCGGACCGGGTCGGCGTCGGCCGCATTGGTGCCGGAGCCGCGGGCATAGGGGACGACGTGGTCGTTGAGGTGCAGGTGGCCGAGCTGGTACGTGGTGCGGCCGGACTCAAAGGTGGCGTCGAGCCGGGTGCGGCGGTGGGTGAACGGCTCCCAGCGGACGGCGCCGGCGTACCCGTGGTGGTTGCGGTTGTTGCGCTGGCGGAACTGTTCGACCTCGGAGGTGACCGCGTTGAACCGGAGCCCCAATCGCGGGTGGAGGGGTTGATTCGCGTCGAGCGTGTACCGCTGGGTGCCAAAATTGTCGTAGCGGGCCGAGACGGTGGCCCGACGCTGGAAGGTCGCCCGCTTGGTGGAGATGTTGATGATGCCGGCGGGGTCGACGTCGCCGTAGGCGAGACCGCCGGGACCGCGGGCGAACTCGATGCGCTCGGTGTTGAAGGCGTCCTGCGGAAGGAACCAGGGATAACCGTCGCGGAGCTGGCGAATCGACGGGATGCCGCGGAAGTTAATCTGGTTGCCCGAGCGGGAATTGACTGGGGCGCCGATGGTTCCCTGATTGTTGAATTCGTTTTCGGCGCCGATGGCGAAGTCCACCGCCCCGAAGAAGTCGGTGATCGCGAGGTCACTCATCAGATCGGCCGTGAAGACCGAGATCGAGTTGGGCAGGTTGGCCAGTTTCTCGTTGGTGCGGGTGCCCGAGAGCGCCGACGAAGCGGCATAGCCCTTGTCGGCCTCGGCGTTGACCTCGAAGGGGGAAAGGACGACCGCCGGGGCCGCGGGCGTGGCCGGCGGTCGCGGTGGGGTCTGGGCGAGGAGCGGCAGGGCGGCGAACGCGAGGAGCGGCGCGATCGCCCGGAGCAGGGTGTCAGGATGCATTGAGTCAGTAGGGTTGAGGAAAATTGGTTCCGGGCGAGGCGACCGGCCTCCTGGGGTGGGCGTCTTACCGCGGCGGGGCGTGCCGGCCGGCCTTTTCGATCTGCCCCACAAAGGCGCGCATCTCCTGCACGAGCTCCGGCTTGGCCGCGAATTGATTCTGGCGTTGGCCCGGATCCGCGCGGAGATCGTAGAGCTGTGCGGGTTGGTCGTCTGCCGCATAGCCGAGCAGCTCCCGCCACCAGGCGGGTTCCGAGCGGCTGCCGGCCGGGGCATCGATCCAGACCCAGTCGCCGCGGCGCACCGCCCGGGCGGCGCCCGCGCTCCTGGTGACCACGGCGTCGCGCCGGCTCTTGCCGCCGAGCAATACGGGTAGGGCGTCGAAGCTATCCTCGCCCGCGTCCGGCGGTAATTCGCCCCCGACCAGGGCGGCGCAGGTGGCCAGCAGATCGGTGTGGCTAAGCAGTTCGGCACTGATGGTCCCGGCGGGGATGCGTCCGGGCCAGCGGGCGAGGAAGGGCACCCGATGGCCGCCTTCCCACGCATCGTACTTGATACCGCGCCACGGGCCGCTGCTCGAATGCCCGTATTGGCGCACGCGGTCGTAGGCGCCGACCGGCATCACGTTCTTGGTCCCCGCGTTGTTGAGTCGGGTGATCTCCGGGCCGTTGTCGCTGGTGAAGATCACGAGGGTGTCGCCAGCCACGCCCGCCCGGTCGAGCGCGGCCAGTACCTGCCCCACCGACCAATCGGTCTGCGCGACAAAGTCCCCGTAGTCGCCCGCCTGGCTTCGGCCCCGGAACTCCGCGGTCGGCACCACCGGGTGGTGCGGGGAGGTCAGCGGGAAATACAGGAAGAAGGGCCGGCCCCGGCCAGGGGCCTCCTCGATGTAGCGGCCCGCGCGACGCGTGAGTTCCGGCAGGATCTCCGCCTGGTTCCACCCAGCCAGCTTGGGGCCGGGGGTCTCGAACTCGGTGCTGGTGGGAAGGTCGGGAAGGCCGACAGTCCGGTCGTTCTCGATGAAGCAATACGGGGGGTAATTGGGCACATCGGTCCCGAAATAGGTGTCGAATCCCCGGGCCGTCGGCCCGCCGCCGATCGGCCGCGTGAAATCGATGTTGCTGCGCAGGTCGGGGCCGGTGCGCGGCGGTTGGCCATCGCGCGTGGGCCATTCCCAGCCGAGATGCCACTTTCCGATGCAGGCCGTCGCGTAGCCGTGGCCGCGCAGGAAACGGGCCACCGTCAGCCGGTCGGGGCCGAAGACCGGTGGTCCCCACGGAGCCACGTTCGTCACCCCAGACGGCGCCTTCGCCCCCGTCCCGTCGGCGGGCCCGCGGGAGCGCCACGGATACCGTCCGGTCAGCAAGCCGAACCGGGAGGGGGTGCAGATCGCGGCCGCGGCGTGGGCGTCGGTGAGCCGCATTCCCTGACGCGCCAGGGCATCCAGGTGCGGCGTCGGGATCTTCGACTGGGGATTGTAGGAGCCGAGGTCGCCGTAGCCGAGATCGTCCGCGAGGATGACCACGAGGTTCGGCCGGGCGGGCGGGGTGGTGCCGGACGCCGATGTCACTCCGCAGGAAACCGCGGCGAGCAGGACCAAATGGAGCCAGGAACGCCCGGGGAGGGAGGGGAAAAGGGGCATTTGGCCAGAGCGTGGAGGTCGAAGATCCACTTCCGGGTGCGCCTTGGCGAGCAAACGAAGCTGGCCGGTCAGTCATCCAAGCGATGACGTCGGCCCCTCCGTTTTCTTGGCGTCCAGCTTCCGCAAGTCCGCCGCGTCCAAGACGCGTACCTATGACCTCACCGGCCGTCGCGCTCCTCCGAGATGATCAGCGTGGAGTCGAAATTGATTTTGGGCAGCTTGGTCCAGTCGCGGCCTTTGAAGAAGGGCTGGACTGATTCTGCCTCGCGCAGGGGCTGCAGTGCGGCGATCGGGACCCCACGCTTGGTGATGAGGATCGGGGTCTTGGCCGCCCTCCGGACCCAATAGCCGGTGCGAGACCGGAGCTGCGTGACCGAAATCGTCCTCATCTGGCGCCCATCGCCGCCTCAGGTCGCCCAGGCGCGGTCGCCGGGGCGCAGGGGGACCGAGCCGCGGTAGGCGCCAGGCACCGGATCGTAGCGCAGGGCCTGGGTGGCGCCCGCCTCGGCCGTGAAGTACCCGAGCAGCGTCAGATCCTTCACGTGGCGCCACGGGGCCACCCCGTCGCGCGCGGGGGGCGGCTGGCGCTCCAGGGCCACCAGCAGGCTTTCCCGCTCCGCGGCGGGCAGTTCGGGGAACAGGCGGACCCCCGCCGCCTGCGCGCGTTGCGTGACCTCGGCGAGCAACCGCCGCACCGCCTCGGCCGCGGCGGGCGGATGGCAGTCGGCGGTCATCATCAAAATGAAGCGCCCGATTGCGACCGACCCCGCACCCGGGGAACCCGGGGTGGCGGGCAAAATCGTGTCGCCGATGGCGTCGAGCAGGGCCTCCTCGGAGGCGCTCCAGCCGTCCGAGCGCGGCAGGGCGGACCAGCCGCGGTGGGGGAGGGAGCCGAGCGCGGCGGCGGCCGCGAGCTGGGCGGCGTGGCGGAGCAGGGTGCGGCGGTTCACAGGGTGCCTTTCCGGAGTTCCTCGACCGCGTGCCGGGCGGCCCGGGCGGTGAGGGCCATGAAGGTGAGGGAAGGATTCTGCACGCCCGTCGACGCCATCGCGGCGCCATCGGTGACAAACACGTTCGGGCAGGTGTGGAACTGGTTCCAGCGGTTGAGGAGCGAGGTCCGCGGGTCGCGGCCCATCCGGGCGCCGCCCATTTCGTGGATGTCGAGCCCCGGGTTGCGGCGGTCGTCGGTTGCCCGGATGTCCCGGGCGCCGGCCGCCTCGAGCATCGCGCGACCCTGCGCGAGGAAGTCGCGGATCATCCGCTCGTCGTTGTCGGTATACCCAATTGACGTGACCAATTGCGGGATGCCCCACGGGTCGCGTTGGTCGGCGGAGAGCCGCACGTGGTTCTCGTACCGCGGGATGGTCTCGCCCTGCATCATCATGTAGACGCCCCAGGGGCCGGGCTGCGTGAGCCCTTCCTTGTACGCGGCGCCGATCCCGGGAGCGCCCTGCCCGCGGGTCCAGCCGCGGCGGGCGGCGCTGAAGAAGACCATGTAGCCCCGCTGGAAGTCCGTCTCCTGCTGGGTGACGTTGCGGAAGTTGGGCATCATCGGCTGGGTGGGCCGGCGGCCGGAGTAATAGGCGTCCGCGAAGCCGTCCAAGGAGGCGTTGAGGCTCCCGCGGTAATTGTGGAAGGCCACGTGGCGGCCGAGGAGCCCGTGGTCGTTGCCGAGGCCCGCGGGGTAGCGGCGCGACTTCGAATTCAGCAAGATCAGGTTCGTGTTCAGGCAGGCCGCGTTCACGAAGATCACCTTCGCGAAGTACTCCGTCACCGCCTTGGTCGCGGCGTCGATCACCCGGACCCCCGAGGCGCGGCCGGTGGTGTCATCGTGCAGGATGGATTCGACGACGGAGCCGGGGCGGACGGTGAGGTGCCCCGTCTTGGCGGCCCAGGGGAGCGTGGAGGAATTGGAGGAGAAATAGCCGCCGAACGGGCAGCCGCGGTAGCAGAGGTTGCGGGACTGGCACTTGCCGCGGCCCTGCGCGAGGTGTTCCGGGCGGGCCTCGGTGAGGTGGGCGCAGCGGCCCTGCACCACGCGGCGGCCGGGGAAGGCGGCCTCGATGCGTCCGGCCATCGAGCGTTCGGCGTCATTCATCTCCCAGGCCGGGAGAAATTCGCCATCCGGCAAGCCGTCGACGCCGTCGCGGTTGCCGCTGATCCCGACGAAGCGTTCCACGTGGCTGTACCAGGGGGCGAGTTCCTCGTACGTCAGCGGCCATTCGGCGAAGCCGTCGCGGGCCGGGCCCTCGAAGTCGTGGTGGCTCCAGCGCTGGGTCTGGCGGGCCCAGATGAGCGATTTGCCGCCGACCTGATACCCGCGGATCCAGTCGAAGGGCTTTTCCTGCACATAGGGGTGCTCGGCGTCCTTGGCGAAGAAGTGTTCCGTGGCCTCGTCGAAGGCGTAGCACTTGCGGGCGATTGGGTTGGCCTGGGCGAGGGCGCGGGGGAGGCGGCCGCGGTGGGGGAGGTCCCAGGGGTTGGCGAGGGCGGTGGGGTAGTCGCGGAGGTGCTGCACATCGCGCCCGCGTTCGAGCACGAGCGTGCGGAGGCCGGCCTCGCAGAGTTCCTTGGCCGCCCAGCCGCCGCTGATGCCGGAGCCGACGACGATGGCGTCGTAGGTATGGGCGCGGGCGCCCGGGGTGGTGGGGTGGCTGGCCATGGCCGCATCGGAGGGGGCGGGGGGCGCCGGGGCAAGCCCGCTTCGCGGCCGCCGGGGAATCGGTGGACGGTTGAGTCGGTGGACCGTGGGCGGTCAATCGGTGGACCGTGGTCGGTTCAATCGGTTGACCGTGGGCGGTGAGTCGGGGGTCGCAGACCGAAACCAGGACGGAAGCTCAGCGGCTTGGTGTAGCCGGGGATTCCATCCCCGGACGGCATGACGAAAACATTTTTTGGCGCCTGCGTTGTGGCCGCGGCTGCAGCCGCGGATGCGGACGGAAGGATTTCCCGCCCCGCAGGGGCAAGGCTGGCGCAGTCGGTGTTTTCGTCCCGATCCGCGGCAACGGCCGCGGCCACACCGGACCGCGGCCACCTCCGGTCCTGCAAACGTTGACCAGCGTCCCCCGAACCTCGACAACCGATCCCCGCCCGCGCCCGCCCTATGCCGTCGATCCCGGACCTGCCCATCTACGAACTCGAATCCGCCCTCGTCGCGGCGCTGCGGTCGGGCAACCGCCTCGTGATCCAGGCGCCCACCGGCTCCGGTAAGTCCACCCAGATCCCCCAATGGCTCTGGCGGCACGGACTGCTCGGCGAAACCGGCCAGGCGGTCGTGCTCCAGCCGCGGCGCCTCGCCGCGCGGATGCTGGCCGCGCGCGTCGCCGAGGAGGCCGGCACGCGGCTCGGCGAGGGCGTCGGGTACCAGATCCGGCTGGAGTCCCGGGTCAGCGCGCGGACGCGCCTCCGGTTCGTCACCGAGGGCATCTTGCTGCGCCAGATGACCTTCGACCCCACGCTGCCCGGGGTGGCGGCGCTGGTGTTCGATGAGTTCCACGAGCGGCACCTGCACGGCGACATCACCCTCGCCCGGGCGCTGCAGATCCAGGCCTCCGTGCGGCCGGACCTCCGCATCCTCGTGATGTCGGCGACCCTCGACACCGGGAGCGTCGCCGCCTACCTCGCGCCGTGCGAAACGCTGGTCTCGCGGGGGCGGACCCATCCGGTGCGGATCGAATATCAGGCGCGCCCGGTGAACTTCGAACAGGAGCCGGTCTGGGAGGCGGCGGCGCGGGAGTGCGAGCGGGTCGCGGCCGCCACGCCGGGAGACCTGCTCGTGTTCATGCCCGGCGCCTACGAGATCAGCCGGACCCTGCAGGCGCTCGACCAGGCGCGCGGGTTGCGGGGCTGGGTGGCGTTGCCCCTGCACGGGGAACTTTCCCCGGAGGCGCAGGACCGTGCGGTCGCGCGGCAGTCGGCCCGGAAGATCATTGTCGCCACCAACGTGGCCGAGACCTCCCTCACCATCGACGGGGTGACTGCGGTGGTGGATTCGGGGCTGGCGCGGATCGCGCGCTTCGATCCGCAGCGCGGCATCAACACGCTGCTGGTGGAGCGGATCTCGGCGGCGAGCGCGGACCAGCGGGCGGGGCGGGCGGGGCGGACCGCGCCCGGCGTGTGCGTGCGGCTGTGGACCGAGCGGGAACACGCCCAGCGGGCGCCCCAGGAATTGCCGGAGGTGCGGCGGTTGGATCTCTCCGAGGTGGTGCTCACCCTCAAGGCGGCGGGCATCGCTGACATCGTTTCCTTCCCGTGGCTGGAGCGGCCCGAGCCGCGGGCCCTCGAGCGGGCGGAGTTGCTGCTCGCGGATCTCGGCGCCTTGGGTCCGCCGGGTTCGGCGGGGGGCCACCGGGTGATCACGGAGGTGGGCCGACGGATGCTGCGGTTTCCCGTCCACCCCCGCTACGCCCGGATGTTCCTCGCCGCCGAGGCGGCCGGCTGCGTCCGGGACGCCGCGCTGGTGGCGGCGCTCGCGCAGGGGCGGGGCCTGCTGGTGCGG
>JBILWD010000288.1:0-4721 GCA_044370095.1 Opitutaceae bacterium
TCTCGAAGGCGACGCGACAGCCGGTCGCGGTGAAGTGCTCGATCCAGCAGCGGACCACCATCCGGTCGCCCCAGCCGAGGGGCCGCTTGTACTGAATCGAGGCGGCAGCCATCCACCAACCGAGGCCACGCTCCGCGAACGCCTGCATCGACATTCCGTAGTTGCGCTCCATCTGCTCGAAGCGCGCCGCCAGCACATAGTCGAGGTAACGCGTGCTGTGCACGTGCTGGTAGAGGTCGATGTCGTCCGGCCGCACCGCCAGCTCCGTCTCGAACTTCGAGAAGACGATCATCGTGTCAGCCAACGGCGGCGCCGCGCGGGCCGCAATATTCATTCCGGGCCCGCGACCGCCCCTCGGCCGCGGCTACTCGAACAGCCGGTCCAGCAGCCGGCGGTCGCGCTTCGTCGGGCGGCCGCTGCCCTGCTCGCGCGCCAGCAGCTGCCGCACGCCCGCCTCCCGCGCCTTCGCCCACTCGCTTTCCGGGGTCGTCTCCACGCAGAACTCCGGCACCCAGCGCGCCGCCACGCGCCCACGCGGGGACGCCACCACGCGCAGCGTGCGCGTCACCAGGCCGTCACGCACGGTCACCTGTTCCCCCGGCCGCACCTCGCGGGCGGGTTTCGCCGGGTGGTCGTTGACGGTGACGCTCCCGGCGCGGCACGCGTCTCCGGCTAGGCTGCGCGTCCGAAAGATGCGGACCATCCACAGCCACTTGTCGAGGCGCGCGGGACCGGCGGCGGGCGGGGGCGCGGCAGCGGGGGCGGCCACGGCGTCAACGGCCCGGGAACTCGGCGCGAAGCCAGTCGTCGAGCAGCGCCTTCTCGTGCCGCAGGGGGTCGTCGCGGAAACCTCCCGTTAGCTTCATCAGGAAGGCGAGATCGGACAACGCGCGCTGGCCCGTACGCACGACGCGACCGGCGGCATCGACGAGGCGGAACTCAAGGCCGAGACGGGGCGGGTAAAGGTCGCGGACGATGCGCACGTCGCCCCATTGCGGCCCGCGCCACGGCTCGAACTCGCCCGCGAGATCCACCGCGGTGAACGTGACCTCCAAGCGATGGCCGGCCGGCAGGCGGGGCTCCGCGACGCGCACGAGGTGCTCGCGCAGACGGTCGAGGTGGGCCGTATCGCGGGGGTCGCCGGGGAAGCGCTCGGCGGCGTCGACAAAGGTGGTAGGATCGCGGAATTCGACCCGGACGCGGGCGGGGGATTCGGGCGCAGGCGCGGCCGGCAGGGCGGCAGCGGCGAAGAGGGCGAGGAGGAGAAGCGGCGCGGGCATAGCCGGAAGGACGCAGTCTGGCGCACTTTGGTTCCGTTGTCACCCCGGCAGCGCGGGAAGGTTGCAATGGCGCGCTAATCGCCTCCCTTGGCGAAAGGATGTTCGCCAACCTCTTCCACGTGATCACGCGCCGGCCCCCGCCGCCGGAGGCGGTGCGCCAGGCGTTCGTCGAGGAGGTGCGGGTGAGCGCCCGGCCCGTGCGCAACGCGCGGCTCGAGCGCCTGATTTTGGTCGCGTGGATCCTGATCGCGGTGAAGCACGCCGCCATCATTTGGGCCTGCCGGAACTACCCGGTGCCGTTCCACCAGCTCTGGATCAACTTCCCGACCTGGCTCCTCGGGGCGCTCGCCACCGGGCTGTACTTCGGCCGCCTGCGCCGCGGCTGAGGCCGGCGGCGGTCGGGCCGAGACCGCCCCTTGCGCCCCCGCGCGGGGTCTTCCAAGGTCCGGGAATGCGCCCGGTCGCCGCCCTGATCCTCCGCCTCGCCGCCGCCGTCCTCGGCCTCCTCCTCGTCGCCGCCGTAGGGGCCGGCCTCTGGTTCCGCGGTCACCTGCGCTCCAGCCTGCCCCGCCTCGACGGCACCGCCAACGTGCCCGGCCTCGCGGCGGCCGTGACGGTCGAGCGCGACGCGCTCGGGATGCCCACCCTCCGCGCGCGCGACCGCCTCGACGCCACCCGCACCCTCGGCTGGCTGCACGCACAGGACCGCTTCTTCCAGATGGACCTGCTGCGCCGCGCGTCGGCCGGGGAACTCGCGGCTCTGGCGGGGGAACGCGCGTTGCCCCGCGACCGCGGCGCGCGCCGCCACGGCTTCCGCCGCCTCGCCGGCCAAGTCCTAGCCGGCCTCGAACCCGCCGAGCGCGCGCTCCTCGAGGCCTACGCCGCGGGCGCCAACGCCGGCCTCGCGGCCCTCGGCGCGCCCCCGTGGGAATACCTCGCCCTCCGCTCCACGCCGGAACCTTGGCGCCCCGAGGACAGCCTGCTCGTCGGCTACAGCCTCGTCCTCGACCTCCAAGACAGCACTGGTCGTTACGAACGGAGCCTGATGACCCTGCGCGACACCTACGGCGCGGAAGTCTTGCCGTTCCTCGCCCCGCTGGTCGGGCCGGACGACGCCGCGCTCGACGGCTCCGTGGCGCCGCTCCCGCCCGTCCCCGGACCCAAGCTGATCAACCTCCGCGCGCGCCCGCTGAGCGCACTGCCTGCGATCCCCGCCGCCGGGCTGGCTTGGCGGGAGCCACCGGCCGCGGACGCGTTCCCGTTCCCGACCCCGGATCCGGAGCTGCGCCCGGGATCGAACGCGTTCGCACTGGCCGGCCACCTCACCGCGGCGGGCGGTGCCGCCCTCGTGGCGAACGATATGCACCTCGGCCTCGCCGTACCCACCATCTGGTACCGCGCCTCGCTCGTTTTCGCCGGGCGTACCGTCACTGGGGTCACCCTACCCGGCACGCCCTTTGTCGTCGCCGGCAGCAACGGCGACATCGCCTGGGGGTTCACCAACGCACAGGTCGACAGCGGGGACTTGGTCGCGGTGGAGACCAACTCGCTCGCGCCGAACCTCTACAAGGCCCCCGGCCACGGCGACGACTTCCTGCGGATCGAGCGGCGCCGCGAGACGATCGCGGTGCGGGGGGGCGAGCCGGTGACCGAGGAGTACGAATGGACCGCTTGGGGCCCGATTGTGGGCCGCAACCACCGCGAGCGCCCGCTGGCCCTCAAGTGGGTCGCGCACGATCCCGCGGCGATGAACCTCGGACTCCTGCAGCTCGAGGCGGCCCGCTCCGCCGACGAGGCCGTAGCGATCGTGCACCGCACCGGCATCGCCCACGTGAACCTCATCGTCGGCGACCGCACCGGCGCCATCGCGTGGACCCTCGCCGGGCGCCTGCCGCGCCGCGTCGGGTACGACGGCCGCCTGCCCGCCACGTGGAGCTTCGGCGACCGTCGTTGGGACGGTTACCTCCCGGCCGCCGAGGTCCCCGTGCTCCGAGGCGGCGATTCCAGCCTGCCCGGCCGTCTCTGGTCGGCGAACCAACGCCAAGTGGGCGGCGCTGCCCTCGAGCGGGTGGGCGACGGCGCCTACGCGGCCCCGGCCCGGGCGGCGCAGGTCCGCGACGGACTCGCCCGACTCACCGCCGCCACGCCGCGGGACCTGCTAGCCGTGCAGCTCGACGACCGCGCCCTGTTCCTCCAGCCGTGGCACGCGCGCCTGCTCGCGGTGCTAACGCCCGAGGCCGTGGCCACCCAACCCGCGCGCGCCGAACTGCGGCGGCGGGCCGAGGTCTGGGAAGGCCGCGCCAGCCCGGAGGCCGTCAGCTACCGCCTCGTGCGCGAGTTCCGCCAGGCCGTGCTGCGGCGCGCGTTCGGGCCGATCTTCGCGCCCTGCGTGGAGGCCATGCCCGACTTCGACTCCCGCCGGCTCCACCTCGAGCCCGCCCTGCAGGCGCTGCTGCGCGAACGGCCGTTGCACCTGCTCGAGGCACGTTACGCGAGCTGGGACGACCTCCTCGCGGCCGCGGCCGACGACACCGCCGCCGCCCTCGCCGCGCTCGGGTCTGACCCCGCCGCCGCCACTTGGGGCACGCGCAACCGGGCCGCCATTCGCCACCCGCTGAGCGCGGGCTTGCCGTTCGTCGGACGCTGGCTCGACCTTCCCGCCGACCCGCTGCCGGGCGACAGCGATCTGCCGCGTTTCCAGTCGCCCGCCAACGGCGCCAGCGAACGCTTGGTCGTCGCGCCCGGCCGCGAGGCGGAGGGAATCCTGCAGGTGCCTGGCGGCCAGAGCGGCCACCCGCTGTCACCGTACTACCAGGCTGGCCACGCGGCGTGGGTACGCGGCGAGCCCAGCCCGTTGCTCCCGGGCCCGACCCGCCATACCCTTAAGCTACAACCCTGACGCCGATGCCCCTCCACCTCCTCGACCATCCGCTCGCCACGCACCTCGTCACGCACCTGCGCGACCGCACGACCAAGCCGGCGACGTTCCGCACCCTGTCCCATCAACTGAGCCTGCTGCTCGCGATCGAGGCGACCGCGGAGCTGGCGACCGAGCCGCGCGCGATCGAGACGCCGCTGGAGCCGGTGACGGGGCGCGTGCTGCGGCACCAGCCGCTGGTGATCATCCCGATCCTGCGGGCGGGCCTCGGGATGGTGGCGCCGTTCACCGAGCTGTTTCCGGACGTGAGCGTGGGTTACCTCGGGCTGGAGCGGGACCACGAGACGGCGCAGGCACGGAGTTATTACTGCAAGCTGCCGCCGCTCACGGGGCGGCCGGTGTTCTTGGTGGATCCGATGCTGGCGACCGGGGGTTCGGCGGTGCAGGCGCTGGACGTGGTCAAGGCGCACGGCGGCACGGACGTGCGCCTGCTCTCGATCGTGAGCGCGCCGGAGGGTGTGGCGGCGGTGGAGCGCGCGCACCCGGGTACCCGCATCCACACG
>JBILWD010000290.1:0-4717 GCA_044370095.1 Opitutaceae bacterium
AGTCGAAGCCCTGCCCCATCGGGTCGGACAGCGCCGAGTTTTGGTGCAGGATCCGGAGATTCAGCTGGTTCGGCCACCAATCGCGGTTCGAACGCCCGCCCTGACCGGTCGGCGCCGGCTTAGCGGCGGTGCCGTGCAGATGCGGGAAGGGGCACTTGCCCCCGGTGGACGCGGGATGATTTTCCATATGGGATTCGATAAGGGGGAGACGTTCGACGGACCCAAGAGGTCACGCCAGAAAGCCCCAACAAAGGAAGCCCGCGGGATTTGTAAAGGCCCGGACGGACCAAACCAGCCCCGCGTAACCCAGACCGCGGTGCTCCAGACGCAAAAAGGGCGCGCCGCGGCCGTAGAAGGCCAAGGCGCGCCCCGCAGAAGGACGCAGATCAGAAGCGACCCGTGACGCCCGCAACCACCTTCGCGACCACGATGCGGGTCTGCGTCGGACGATCTTTGGTGCCAGCGTAGGTCTCCGTGATCGGGGACTTATTCAGATTCTCGATATCGCAGAAAACCGAGAGCTGGCGCGAGACCGTGTAACGGCTCTTCAGGTTGATCTGCATTTTCGGCTCCTGGTACACCACCAGCGCAGGGTTGGTGGAGTTGGTGATCAGGTAGGTGTCCCGCCAGACCGCGTTGAGCCGCAGGTTCCAACCGAAACCGAGGTAGGTGAGGGCGACGTTGCCCGTCTTCGGGACGAAGCCCGCGACCCGGGTCGTGACGGTGGTCCCGCCGTAGTCGCCCTTGGTGCTGAGCTGGGTGTAGTTGGCGCTGAAGCCGAAGCCGCGCCAGAAGCCCGGCAGGAAGGTGAACTGCTGCTGGTAGGCCACCTCGACGCCCCGATAGCGGGCACTGCCGCCGTTGCGGGCGGTCGTGATCCGGTAGCCCTCATACAGGCCATCAAAACCGTTGTTGGCGCCGGGAGCCACGAACTGGCTGCTGTCGGTGAACTGGAAGTCCGAGATCTCCTTCAGGAAGGCGCTGATCGAGACCATACCCACCGGCTCGAAGTAATATTCGGCGGTCGCATCGAAGTTCTGCGAGTACTGGGGCTTGAGGGCGGAATTGCGGATGTTCACCGTCTGCGCGATCTCGTTCACCGTGTCCGCCGGCATCAGCTGCTCGAAGGACGGGCGCCCGATGCCAGAGGAATAGCTCAGGCGCGAGATGAGGTTGCGGTTGGGCGCATACCGGAGGTGCACCCCCGGGAAGATATCGGTGTACTCACCCTCGCGCCGCAGCCGGCTGCGCACGCTACCAACGGTTACGGGGCCCTCTGCATCCGTCTCGGTCTTCTCCATCCGCACGCCGGCGAGGATCGAGAGACTGTTCAGGCGAGTGTGGCCCATCACATAGGCGGCGGTCACCGTCTCGGTGATGCTGCGGTCCCCGTTGAGCCGCGAGGTCTCGGCAAAGGTCAAGTCGTCCACCCAAAGGCGCGGGTAAAGGGCCTGATGCCGGGCGACCGCGAAGGGGTTGGCCCAGGGCGGCTGACGGTAGCCGGCGTTGGAATCGCTCCACTTCGGCGTGGTGTCGAGGAACTGTCCCAGGCTCTCGTCGCCGGAATTGAGGATGCCGTCCGGACCCGCGAAATTGTAGCGGCGGGAGAAGTTCTCCAGCGCACGATCCTGCTGGCGGATGACCGCCCCCGCCTTGACGAAGGTCGGCGCGGGCAGGTTGAAGGTCTTCTTGACGTTGAACTTGGCCGTCAGGATCTCGTCCTCGCCGTTGCGGTCGGGCTGGGTGACGAGCAGCGTGTTGTAGCTGTTCAGATCAAACAGATCGGGGCCCGCGGTCTGGGAATATTGCGGCCATTTGGGGTTCTGGCGCCGGTCGATGAGGAAGCCGATGCCGCCCAGGCGGTAGGTGATGGTGGCCTTCGGGCGCGACTGGAAGCTGCGGCCGTCAGGGCGGTAGTCGTAATAGGTCTGGGAATTGGAGAAGCTGGCGCCGTAATCGATCTCGAGGCCTGGGAACCGGTGGCGCACGGTCGGTACGAACTGGTAGGTGCGGCCGGACTTGTCGTCGGTGCTCAGGGTGATCGAGCTGGCGGAATTTGCGTTGGGTAGCACCTCCTGCAGGAAGCTGGTGTAGCCGGGACGGAAGTTCGCCACGTTGGCGGTGGTACCGAGCACCATCGCGCGGGTGTCGTTGGTCTCGTGGAACCAATTATACGCGGTGTTCAGTGAGAGCGTCGTCGTGTCGCTCCACTTGTACTCGATCTTCGCCCCGGTCGCGAGGCGCGTGCGGGGCGCGCCAGCGGGCCGCGGCACGGTGATGTTCTGCACGTAATAGGGCTCGGTCAGGACGTTCTGGTAGGTCGCGAGGGCCGCCGTGTCGCCGCCGGGTTGGGAGTGATAGGTGCCGGTCAGGGAGATGCCGATCCGTTTGTTCGCTCCGAGCAGGTCCGCGTAGGAGAAGTTGACCGAGGGCCCGATGTTCTTGATCGGCTCTCGCAGCCAATTGTCGCTGCGGGTGTAGTACTTCGGCCGCCAGACGCCGCCGATGGAGTAGTTGAAGGAGCGGGGCTGGTTCCGGTCGAAGGCGCTCTTCGATACGATATTCACATTCCCGCCGATCGAGTCGGCATCCATATCCGGGGTCGGGGCCTTGGTGACCTCGATCGTCTCGATGTTATTCAGCGAGGCCTGTTCAAACTCGAAGGTGCGACCGGCGCCGGCGGACTGGGAGCTCGCCACGCGGTCACCGTCCATCGTCACCGCGTTGAGGGCGCCGTCGATGCCGCGGATCTGCACGGAACGGACGTCAGCGCCGACGTAGACCGCCGTGATGCCGGGCATCTGCTGGAGGAAGTCGCCGATGTTGCCATCCGCGATATTGCCGAAGCTGTCGGAGGCGACGACGTTCTTCACATTCGGGGCCTCGCGCTGGGCGGTAATGGCCGCGGCGCTGCCCTCGCGGTAGCCGGCCACGGTGAAGGCCTCCAACTTATAGACCCCCGCGTTCAGATCGATATTCTGGATCACCCGGGCGCCCGGGCGCACGTCCACGGTGACGCGCTGGGCCTCCAAGCCCGTATAGCGCACGACCAAGGTGGCCGGCCCCGCTGGCAGCGTCAGCTCATAGCGGCCCTGCCGCTCGGTGATTACGGAGCGATTCGTTCCCTCCACGGAAACTTCGGCCCCATCGAGGAAGACGGCGGTGGCGGCGTTACTGACCTGACCAGCAACACTGCCCGTCGCCTGAGCGCGGGCACTCAGCGGTAGGAGCAGGAGGAAGGGAACCAGTCGGCAGGCTGAGAAGAAGCGGCGGAGACGAGGCAGTGTGTTAGGCATATGGGTCAACGGGGTGGTTCAAGCAGGCCCTGTGCCGAATCGGGCCGCAATCTAATCCGTTGGGATCAACCCAAACTATCCTGCTCCCTGTTGCCCACGCCGGCGCCCTTCCGCGGCCACCCGGGACGCGGCTACCCTCGTCGCCGCGGGGCGGCCATTCAGTCCCGAGCGACAGCAAAACGAATCTCTTGTCGCCCGGACAACCCGGTGAGCTCGACCGTGCCGCGCGCGTCCACCGACAGCCTTCGACCCGAGACGAGTGCGGACCGCACGGTCCATCCCTCCGGCACCCGGGCGCGGAGCAGGACCCGTGACGGAGCCTGCCGCGCGGGAAGCTCGACCTGGGCCAACACCTCACCGGCGCTCAAGCGGGATTCGGCCCACACGCTCACATCCCCCCAGGCGGTGGGAGCTCGCTCGACGCGGATGGCCTGCCCCTCCTCTAGCCAGCGCCGGGAGGTGCCGAAGAGCAGGCGCAGGGTGTCTGGTCGGCCATCGTCGTCCAAGTCCCATTCCTGCACCAACAACTGCCGAACCATCGAAAGCACGTGGGCGCTGGCCGCGCTGTTGGGCGGGCAATAGAAGAACCGGCCCTCCGCATCGACTGGCCGCAACGTGCACCCCTCGCCGCCGACGAAGGTGTTGCGGGTCAGTCCCTGGGCAAGGGTACCGTAGAGGCTCAACAAGGCACGCTCCGGTTCGTCTCGGCGCAGGGCGTCCAACGTGTATCGGGTCCCGTAAAGCGGATTCACGCGCTCGGGGCCGGTCCAGAAGTTGAACGCGTCCCCGCCGGAGCGCACCATCCCGAGGAAGATCCCGCCGTGGCGCTCTTGGTAATGCGGAATCCAGTGCTCCGCCTCGCTGCCCGGCGGGAAGATCCCGCTCCCGATCGTGTAGCCGATGATGATGTTCCAATAAGACCCGATGCGCTGATGCAAAATGGGACTGTGCACCGGTTCACCCCCGTCGAGCGCGATGGGGACGAATGGTGGCTCCGTGGTCCGGGAGCTCGCCCGGTCGATCGCCTGCAGCACGACGGGGCGAAACTCCGCCGCCGCCGCGGAGTAGCGTCGGCCCAGTGCGGGGTCGCCGAAGGCTGTCTGCAACGCGCCGAAATCGTGCAGCGCCCGCCAGGCCCGTGCGTTGACGTTGAGGCTCTGCACCGGGGTGTGGATGTCGCCGCAGTACTGCTCCTTCGGGAACAGACCGCCGGGCCCGGTACGTCCCTCGAGGAAACGCGCGATCTCCGTCTCCCAGCGAGGCCTTAGTTCCTCGATCGCGGCGATATCCCGGGTTTGCCAAACATAGCGCACCAGGTTCCCGAGCTTGAACGCGGCCTGGTGCAACTCGAGGTTGCGGCGGGTAAAATCAAATAGCGGCTCCAGCAGCCGGCGCGCCTCCGCCGCGTAGCCCCAGGAGAG
>JBILWD010000289.1:0-4717 GCA_044370095.1 Opitutaceae bacterium
GGTCCGGCGGGCGGCGGCTACACGGCCCCGGCGCGCTGAGCGGCGGTGGGGGGCGGGCGTCAGCTGGTCGCGAACGGGTCCTGGCGGAAGCGTTCCCCGAGTTCGAACAGGACGCCTTGGGCAGTGAGCCAGCCGGGGTCGGCGCGGATCTCGGCCATCGTGCGCACCGTGTGGTTAAGGATGAGAAAGGCGCGCGGGCCGATCTTCAGGAACGCGTCGTAGCGCGTGTCGGCGGCGTCCTCCACGAACTCGAGGTCTCCCTCGGTGAGCGGCTTGCCGGCGGCGACGGCACGGAGCGGCACGGCGTCGTCGGGCACTTGGCGGCGGAAGGTCTCGGCGCGGGGCCCGTGGTAGGCGAGGATCCCGCCTTGGGCGGGCGTCATCGCAAGGATCGCCCATTCGTCGAACACGGGCGGGCGCCCGGGCGAGCGGAGGCGCTCGAAGGCGGACTGGATAAGGGGGCGCGCGGCGGCGAGGTCCATCGCCCGCGTGGAAACCGGAAACAGAGCGCCAAGGCAAGGGACGATCCGCGGGGAACGAGGCGGATTGACCGGGCGGGGCGGAGCGGGGAACTCAGCGGCCGAGGAGGCGACCGAGGGCCGAGAGGTCCTTGAGGGGGGCGGAACGCCCGGCGGCGGGGGGAGTGGGGGCGGTGACCAAGGGGCGAGGGGCGGCGGGGGCGGGCGGCGCCGGCGCGGCGGGCGCGGCCGGGGTGCCGAGGGCGGCGAGGGCGCGCTCCAGTTTCACCTCGGAGACGGGTTCGGCGGTGCCCAATTCCTGCGCGAAGAGGCTCACGCGGAGCTCCTCCAGTTGCCAACGCAGCGTGGTGGCGGCCGCGGCTTCGGGGCGGGCGGTGGCGCCCGTGGCAGCCGGTCCGCCGGCCGCGCGGCGCCAGGCCCGGAGGAGCGGTTCGAGGCGGGCGAGGCGTTCCGCGTCCCGGGCCGGCTGGCGGCGGGCACGTTCCGCGCGGACCAGCGCGGCGCGCAGGTAGCGGGGCACGTGGGCGAGGCGGGCGTAGGGGATGACGCGGAGGAAGTCCGGGGGGAGCAGCGCCGCGAGCCACTCGGCCTGGCCGGCGGGTGGATCGGACAGGACCTCCAGTTCGAGCCGCAGGCCGAGGAGCTCGCGCAACAGGTCCACGAGGCGCGGGACCAGGCCGCGGAGGTCAGCGCGAGCCTGCGTGAGCACGGTTTCAAACGCGGCGGCGGTGAGCGGCGTGACCGGGCGGCCGAGCACCCATTCGCGGATCGCGCCGAAGGCGTGCTCCTGGAGGTCCGCGAGCGGCGCGAGGCGGGCGGCGAGCGGGCCGAGTTCCCGCAGCGCGCGGAGGTCCCGTTGCGTCCACATCAAGTCGGCGGTGAGGTGGCGTTCGAGGAGCGCGCGGAGCGCGGCGGCGGTGAGCGCGGCAGCCTCCTCGGGCGTGCGGCAGAGGCGGCGGGCGACCCCGCCGGGCTCGGCAACGAGGGCGGGGAAGGCGTGCACCGTGATCCCATTCTGCTCGGAAACCGTGATGCGCGCGGGCAGTTCGTCGAACTTCCACGTGACGTGCGGCGGCGTCTCCCAGCGCGCGCGGGCGGCACGCCACGCCGGCGGGTCCTCGCGGGCGACGGCGACGCTCGCCTCGCGGGCCTGCGTGGCGAGGGCGGCGCGGAGATCCTCGAGGCGGCGGGCCGCGGCGAGTTCCCGGCCCCGGGCGTCGACCACGCGGACCCGGACCTCAAGGTGCTCGGGCAGCGGCTTGTCGGCCCAGACTGCGGGGTCGAGGGCGATGCCGTGGCGCTCGGAGATCATCGCGGCAAGCGCGGCGGCGACCGTCTCGCGCCGGCCCGTGAGGCGGTCGCGCGCGGCAGCCGCAGCGGCGAGCGCGCGGGCGGATTCGGCGAGGGGGACGAAGGCGCGGCGCAATTCCTTGGGCAGCGTGCGCAGGTAATGCTCGACCTTGGCCGCAAGGTGGCCGGGCACCGCCCAGTCGAGCGCGGCGGGTGTGAGCGCCTCCGCCTCGCGGGGACCCACCTCAAGCGTGACGCCGTCGTCCGCCTGGCCGGGCCGGTAGGCGTAGCTGAGCGGGAGGACGCTCTGGCTGAGCGGGAGGGCGCCGGGAAAGGCGGCCTCGTCGTGCGCGGCGGCGGCGGGGTCGTGGAGATCCGTCTCGGCGAGGAAGAGGAACCGTGGCTCCGTGGTCTGCCGGGCGCGGACGAGCGCGACCAGTTCCCCGGTGGAGGCGACGGGGAGCGGCCCGGGGCGGTCGCCGTCGCGGCCGAGCAGGCGTTCGGCGTAGAAGCGGTAGACGGCTTCGTCGAGGTTGAGGCAGCCGCCGTCGCGGGCGCGGGTGAGGCGGTCGGCGACGCGGGCGCGGACCTCGCGGTTGTGGGCGAGGAAATCGAGGGGGAACGTGAGCGTGTCGTTGACCAGTCCCTCGCGGAGAAAGATCTCGGTGGCTTGGACCGGGGCGACGGCACCGAAGCTAACCGCGCGGCGCTCGAGCTCGAGGCCGTAGAGGCGGGTGCGGCGGCGGACCATCACGCGGCCGGCGGCCTCGTCCCAGAACGGCTCGCTGTGGGAGATGCGCAGGAGGTGGGCGCCGAGGTCGAGGGCCCAGGCGGGGTCGAGGCGGGCGCAGGTACGGGCGTAGACGCGGGAGGTCTCGACGATCTCGGCGGCCATCATCCAGCGGGGTGTGGCGGGGCCGCGGGCGGGGGCGTGGGCGGGGGCGGGCGGGGGCGTGCCGCGGCGGCGGGGGGCTTCGCGGCGGAAGAGGACCGACCCGGGGAACAGCGCGAGGCGGCGGTCGTGGGTGGCGAGGTAGCCCCCGTGTTCCTCATCGAGGCGGGCGAGGTTGCCGAGGAGGCCGGCGAGAATGCTGCGGTGGATGGCGCGGTAGGCGGGCGTGCCGAAGGCGAGCGGATCCGCGTCCGGTTCGCGGCGGGCGCGGCGGCGGGGTTCGCCCGACGCGGGGGTTCCGGCGGGCGGGGCGGGGGCCGGGGCGGGCACGCCGTCGCGGACGGAGCTGGCGCGGAAGTCGGGGCGGGAGGCGAGCGCCTCGCTCAGCTGCGCGTGGATGTCGCGCCATTCCCGGAGCCGGGTGTAGCTGAGGAAGTGGTCGCGGCAGAACCGGCGGAGGCGGGGTTGCGAGAGCCGTTCGAGGTCGTCGTGGAAGGCTTCCCAGATCGCGAGGAGCGTGAGGAAGTCGGAGTCCGGATGGGCGAAGCGGCGGTGGGCGGCGTCGGCCTGGGCTTGGCGGTCGAGCGGGCGTTCGCGGGGGTCTTGGATCGAGAGCCCGGCGGCGATGACGAGCACCTCGCGGAGGGCGCCCTCGGTGCGCGCTTGGAGGATCATCCGGCCGACCGTGGGGTCGACGGGCAACCGGGCGAGTTCGCGTCCGATGGGCGTGAGCGGGCGGGGCGTGCCGTCGCCGGGTTCGGGGCCGAGGGCGCCGAGTTCCTCGAGCAGCCCGAAGCCGGCGCGGATGGCCTTGGCGGGGGGCGGGTTGAGGAAGGGGAAGCGCTCGATGTCGCCGAGCCCGAAGGCCTGCAGGCGGAGGATCACGTCGGCGAGATTCGCGCGCTGGATCTCGGGCTGGGTGAACCGGGGGCGGGCGAGGAAGTCCGCCTCGGAGTAAAGGCGGATGCAGGTGCCGGGGGCAACGCGGCCGGCGCGGCCCTTGCGTTGCTCGGCGCTCGACTGCGAGACCGGCTCGATCGGCAGGCGGCGGGTGCGGGCCTGCGGGGAGTAGCGGCTGACGCGGACGAGGCCGGCATCCACCACGAAGCGGATACCGGGGAGCGTGAGGGAGGTCTCGGCGAGGTTGGTGGCGACAACCACCTTGCGGCGCGGCGCGGGGGCGAACACCCGCTGCTGCTCGGCGTTGGTGAGGCGACCGAAGAGCGGCACCAGCGTGGCGTCGCCGCGGAGGCGGGGCTCGAGGGCGTCCATCGCCTCGCGGATGTCGCGCTCGCTCGGGAGGAACACCAGCACGTCGCCCGACGCGCCACCGGCGACAATGCGCTCCACCGCGGCGACGGCGCCATCGAGGTAATGCACCGCCTCGGCACGGGCGGAGGCGCGGTCCTCGGCCTCCGCGTTGCCATCGTCTTCCGCGTAATCGCGCCCGAGGGCATCGAGCGGAGCGTAGACCACCTCGACGGGGAACATCCGGCCTTCGACCCCGATGACCGGGGCATCGTCGAAAGCGGCGCTGAAGGCGGCGGTGTCGATCGTGGCGGAGGTGACCACGATCTGGAGGTCGGGCCGGCGGTGGCGGAGCTGGCGGAGGTGGCCGAGGAGGAAATCGATGTTGAGCGAGCGCTCGTGGGCCTCGTCGATGATCACCGTGTCGTACTCGCGGAGGAGCGGGTCGCCCTGGACCTCGGCGAGGAGCATCCCGTCGGTGAGGAACTTGACGATCGTCGAGGGGCCGGTCTGGTCGCTGAAGCGGACCTTGCAGCCGACCTCGCGGCCCCAGGGGACGCCGAGTTCCTCGGCCACGCGGCGGGACAGGGAGAGGGCGGCGACGCGGCGGGGCTGGGTGCAGGCGATGCGGCCGCGGGTGCCCCGGCCGGCGGCGAGGCAGAGCTTCGGGATCTGAGTGGTTTTGCCGGAGCCGGTCTCGCCGGCGAGGATGAGGACCTGGTGGGCGCGGAGGGCGTCGACGATCTCCCCGGCGCGCGCGGTGATGGGCAGCTCCGGGGGGAACTCCAGGCGGAACGGAAGGGCGGGC
>JBILWD010000291.1:0-4705 GCA_044370095.1 Opitutaceae bacterium
CCGCGCCCATCAGGACGAAGCCCAAGCCCACGGCGATGAAGGCGGAGGAGCGCATAAGGTCAGGTCCGGACCGGGGCGTAATGCAGGCCCGGGCCCTCGACGAAGGGCAGGCCCGCGAATGGCGCGGGATCCAGCGGCAGGCCCAAGTCGGGCACGGTCGTGAAGGTACGCCCCGCCAGCGCCGGCACCGCCGCCGCAAGTTCGCGCCAAACTCCCGCGAGGTCCGCCGGCGCCGCTGCACCACCCGCCGCGCCAATCAGCCGGGCGAGCAAATCCAGGTCATCGTGCGCGCCCGCCGGGCCCGGCACCGCGCGCTGGAAGCGCTGCAGGCGGAACTGCTGGTTCACGAAGCACCCGGCCTTCTCGAAGAGGGTCAACGCGGGCAGCAGCACGGCCGCCGCTTCGCTGGTCGGGCTCGCCGCGGTGCCTAGGTGCACGATCTGGACCTTCGCGAGCTGCGCCGACGTCAGGCCAGCGGCCGCCAAGTCCTCCCCCACCGCCACCACGGTCGTAACGCGGCCGGCGTCGATCGCCGCCGCCAAATCGTCCAATCGCTGCGCCGGCAGGCTCCGGATCAGGCCCGTCACCAGCGCACCGCGCACGTTCGGGTTACGGTCCGCGGAGACGAGCAGGCCATCGCCCTCCCCCACCCGGCTGACGAGGTACGCCGGCGCCTGCAGGGCCTCGGCGAGACGGCGCGTCAGCCACTGTTCCTCCACGGAACTGCGGCCCGAGCCGACCACGGCCACCCGGCCCGTCGCCGCGCGGAACAACTCGCCCGCCCGGGCGACCGCCGCGTCGAGTGACGCCGGCACCCCGGCCACGCGCACGCCCGCCAGCCGGCCGGGCGCCCGCACCTGCTTGTACAGCTCGCGGCCGCTATCCGCCATCCACGCGTCGTTCACCGCGTCGTTCTCCCGCGGGGTGATCCGGTAGATCACGCCCTCACGGGACCAGACGACGGTGTTGGCGCCGGCGCTCGACTCTGGATCAATCCCAGGGGTCTGCTTCAGGAACCATACCCGCATCTTGAAGCGGAAATCCGTGCTCGTCAGCGCGCCCACCGGACACAGGTCGACGGTGTTGAGCGAATAATTGTTGGTGAGCTGCCGGCCGGGGTAGCAGGTCAGCGTCGAATAGCTGCCGCGGTCGGTGAAGCCGAGGACGTCGTCCTTGGCGATCTCCTTGCAGAAGCGGATGCAGCGCGAACAGAGGATGCAGCGCTCGTCATCGAGCATCACCCGGGGCCCGAGCTGGGTCCGCTTGGGCTTCACGTTCTTCTGCTCGATGAAGCGGGAATAGCCGCGGCCGTAACCGGTCGCCTGCTCCTGCAGCTTGCACTCGCCCGCTTGGTCGCAGATCGGGCAGTCCAGCGGGTGGTTGATGAGCAGGAACTCCATCACGCCCTCGCGGCAGGCCTTGATCTGCGGGGTCTGGGTGCGGACGTGCAGGCCGGGGGTCACCGTGGTCGCGCAACCAATCTGGGGGCGCGGGATCCAGTTGATGCGCTGGCGGCCGGTGACGGGGTCCATCACGGGGGACTTGGTGGCCGGGTCGACCGCGGGCTGGCCGAGTTCGACGAGGCACATCCGGCAATTGCCCACTACGGACAGCTTCGGGTGGTAGCAGTAGAAGGGGACGTCGACGCCCACCCGGCGCGCGGCCTCAATCACGTTCGTGCCCTTGGGCACGGCGAGCTCCTGGCCGTCGATGGTGACGGGGACGAGGTCGGTCGGGGGGGCGGCGCTCATACGGGAAGGGCGGGCTTCAGGCGAGGGGGACGGACGCGGGCCGCGGCGCGGACTTGGTCCCGGGGTAGGCGCGGAACTCGTCGCCGAACTTCGCGAGGAAGCTCTGGGTGGGCCAAGAACAGGCCTCGCCGAACGCGCAGATGGTGCGGCCGGCGATCTGGTCCGCGACGCCCTGGAGCAGGGTGCCGTCCTCGGCCCGGGCCTGACCGTGAACCATCCGCGTGGTGATCTTCTTCATCCACAGGGAGCCCTCGCGGCAGGGCGTGCACTGACCGCAGCTCTCGTGGGCGTAGAACGCGTTAATGTTGGCGAGGGCCTCGACCATGTTGACCGAGTCGTCCATCACGATCACCCCGCCCGAGCCGCCCATCGTGCCGCAGGCGGCGAGGGTGTCGAAGTCCATCGGGATGTCCTCGACCGCGAGGGTGCGGGTGGATCCGTCCTTGTTCTTCAGGGTAAAGGTCTCGCCCCAGCGGAGCACCTTGGCGGAGGAACCGCCCGGGATGATCGCCTTGAAGGTGCGGCCCGGCAGGGGCCCGCCGCAGACCTCGTGCAGCAGCTGCCCGAGCGTGATCCGGCCGACCTCGAACTCAAAATAACCCGGCCGGCGCACGTGCCCGCTGACGCAGAGGACGCGCGTGCCGGTGTTGCCCGGCGTGCCGATCTTGGCGAACTCCTCGCCGCCCACGTCGACGATGTGCTTCACGTGGCACAGCGTCTCGACGTTGTTCACGATGGTCGGGCACTGGTACAGTCCGAGCACCGCCGGGAAATACGGCGGCTTGATGCGCGGGTACGGCCGCTTGCCCTCGAGGGACTCGATCAGCCCCGTCTCCTCGCCGCAGATGTAGGCGCCGGCGCCGCGGTGGACGTAGATCTCGCAGCTGTAGCCGCTGCCAAGGACGTTCGGGCCGACCAGATTCGCGGCGCGCGCCTCGGCGATCGCTTTTTCCAGGATCCGGGCCCCGTGCGGGAATTCGCCGCGGATGTAGATGTAGGCCTGGCGGACGTTGTTCGCCCAGCTGGAGACCATGATGCCCTCCAGCAGCTGGTGCGGGTCCTGGTGGATGATGTAGCGGTCCTTGAAGGTGCCGGGCTCCGACTCGTCGGCGTTCACCACCAGGTAGATCGGCTTGCCGCTCTTGCGGTCGACGAGCGACCACTTGAGCCCGCAGCCGAAGCCGGCGCCGCCGCGGCCGCGGAGGCCGGACTTCTTGACCTCATCGATGATGGCCGCGGGCGCCATCGCCAGGGCCTTGCGCAGGATGGCGTAGCCGCCGTGGCGGAGGTAGCACGCGAGGTCGGGCGTATAGCCCGGCTCGTCGATGTGCTTGAAGATGATCCGGCGTTCGGCGGGGGCGGGCATGGCGGGGCGGTTCAGCGGCGGGCCGCGGCCTCGGCGCGGAGGCGGGCGGAAAGCTCCCGGGCGCGGGCGCAGTCCACGTTCTCGTGCAGGTCATCGTCGATCATCACCACGGGCGCGGTGCCACAGCTCGCGAGGCACTCGACGAACTCGATCGTGACCTCGCCGTCGGCGCTCACCTCGCCGCGGTGGACCTTGAACTCCTCCTCGAAGGTGGCGCAGGTCTGGTACCCGCCGCGCAGCGCGCAGGACAGGGTGCGGCACACCTTGATGTGCCGGCGGCCGATCGGCTGCTGGCGGAACATCGGGTAGAAGGTGACGACCTCGAGGACATTGATCGGCTGCAGGCCCAGCCGCGCCGCCACCCACTCGGTGGCCTCGGCGGAGATGTAGCCCGCGTCCTCCTGGATCAGGTGCAGCAGCGGGAGCACGGCGCTCCGGGCCACGGGATAGTGCGGGATCACTTCCTCGATGCGCTGGAGGGTTTCCGGTTTCAGGTTCATCGCGCGGCGGATTCGGTCAACGGGCCCGGGGCTCAGCGGTCGCATTCCCCCATCACGAAGTCCATCGAGCCCAGCAGGGCGACGACGTCCGAGATCAGAATGCCCTGGCAGGCCTTGGGCAAAATCGAGAGGTTGCAGAAGGAAGGGGAACGGATCTTCAGGCGGTAAGGCACGCCGCCGCCCCGGCTGACGATGAAGAAGCCCAGCACGCCCTTGGGGTTCTCCGCCTCGAAGTAGACCTCGCCGGGCGGGATCTGCGGCCCCTCGGTGACGATCATGAAGTTCTGGATCAGCTCCTCCATCGACGTCATGACCTTGTCCTTGGGCGGCGCGAAGATCCGCCGCGCGTCCGGCGCGTACCACGGGCCGTCCGGGAACCGGGCGAGCACCTGCCGGATGATCCGCACCGACTGGCGCATTTCCTCACCGCGCACCAGGTACCGGTCGTAGCAGTCGCCCGTGGTGCCCACCGGCACGTCGAACTCGTACTGCTCATAGCCCGAGTACGGCTTGTCCTTGCGCAGGTCGAGGCCCACGCCGCTGCCGCGCAGGTTCGGGCCGGTCAGGCCGTACGCCAGCGCATCCGCCCGCGAGATGACGCCCACGCCGACCGTGCGGTCCATGAAGATCTTGTTCCGCGTCAGCAGCTTCAGGATCTCCTCCAAAATGGGCAGGAACTGGTCGCAGAAGGCGCCCACGCGGCCCAGCCAGCCCTCGGGCACGTCGCGGGTGACGCCCCCGATGCGGGTGTAACTGGTGGTGAAGCGCGCCCCGGTGAGCTCCTCGAACAGCTTGTAGAGCTTCTCCCGCTCCTCGAGGGAGTAGAGCAGGACGGTCCACGCGCCGACGTCGAGGCCGAAGGCCCCGAGGCCCATCAGGTGGGCCGAGATGCGCGCCATTTCCGCCGTGAGGACGCGGATCGCCTGGCAGCGCGCCGGGACCTCGAGCTTGGCCAGCCGCTCCACCGCGATCGCATAGGCCATGTTGTTGGCCAGCGGGGCGAGGTAATCCAACCGGTCCGTGTACGGCACGAACTGGTTGTAGGTCATGTTCTCGGCGATCTTCTCGTCGCCCCGGTGCAGGTAGCC
>JBILWD010000292.1:0-4684 GCA_044370095.1 Opitutaceae bacterium
TCCCGCTTGCGTCGCCGACGAGGCGCGGCCCCGCACTCGGCTGTCCGTACGCGGCCAGTCCGGCGCGGTCGACAACCGCGCGCTGGTGGTGCGCGCCGGCGCGGACGTCCGCCGGCTCCTCGATTCGAAGCGGAGCTCCCTCGGCCACCGCACGATGATTCAAGCCCTCGACGCGGCGGAACCCGGTGCCGACACCCTGATCACGGAGTACTTCCCCGGCCTGATGGAGCAGGTGGAGCTCTTCGCCCGCCTGCCCGAGCTCGGCCTGCGGCGCATCGTGTTCCGGCAGGCCTCGCGCACCCACGGCTACTTCTTCTCCAGCCACGCCCACGGGCGGCTCGACACCCTCCGATCGCTGGGCATCGACACCTACTGGTACGATGAGACCACCCGCGACCTCTACGTCCACACCTACAAACGAGAACGCGGCTTCTTCGTGCGCGAGGAGGTCGCCCGCCGCTTCAACGAGGCCACCATCCTCGCCTTCTACGGTTCGGCCGTGAACCTTGACCCGGCCGACGCCGGGCGCATCTCCGCCTTGGTGGACAAGGTGACCGGCTTCATCGGCCACAACCTTGGGGTGCTCACGGGCGGCGGCGGGGGCGTGATGCGCCTTGCCACCGAGCAGGCGCGGGCCAAGGGCGCGCTCACCGGCGCGTGCTTCCTGCAGCTCGAGGCCCAGCCGCCGGAGCTCGGCGTGGACTTCTTCAACACCTTCCAGGAGGACTCGCGCCACTTCCGGCAGAAGTGGTTCGAGGCGGCGGATTTCTGCGTCTTTAACGTCGGCGGCGTGGGCACCCTCGAGGAGGTCGGCATCGAGCTCTGCAATCTCAAGCTGGGGATTCGCCCGCGCGTGCCCTACGTCTTCTTCAACGCCGAGTTCTGGGAGGACCTGCGCCGCCAGCTGCGTGTGATGATCAAGCAAGGCCGCGCCCCTGCGTGGATGACCGATTACATTCTTTTCACCGACGATCCCGACGAGGTCGTGGCCTTTTATCGGCGCAAACTGCAGGTGCTCTAAGGTCGCGCCAAATTGGGGGTTGCGCCGCCCCGCCCACGCCGCATCGTCCGCCCCGGCCAGGTGCCATGCATGGGCAGGCGCGTGAACTCCGCCAGGACCGGAAGGTAGCAACGGTGACGACGTTCTCCCAGTGCCGTGGAGTGCCTGGCCACTTTTTTTGCCCGCCGCCGGCGCCCGGGGCCGCGTGCGACGATTTCGACTCGCGCCGCCCCGTCTGCCCCGCTCAACCTCCCCGCACTTGTCCACTACCTACCAGGTCATCGCCCGCAAGTGGCGCCCCCGCACGTTCGCCGACGTCGTCGGCCAGGACCACGTGGTGCGCACGCTCCGCAACGCGATCGGCCGCCAGCGGATCGCCCACGCCTATCTGTTCGTGGGGCCCCGCGGCACCGGCAAGACTTCCACCGCCCGCATCTTCGCCAAGGCCCTCAACTGCACCGGCGGGCCGAACGCCGACTTTGACCCCGCCGATCCCGCCTGCATCGCCATCGCCGAGGGCTCCCACCTCGATGTGATCGAGATCGACGGCGCCTCGAACAACGGCGTCGACCAGGTCCGCGACCTCCGCGAGACCGTCCGCTACGCCCCCGCCCAAGGCCGGTTCAAGGTCTACATCATCGACGAGGTCCATATGCTCTCGGCGGCCGCCTTCAACGCGCTGCTGAAAACCCTCGAAGAGCCGCCGGCCCACGTGAAGTTCATCTTCGCGACCACCGACCCGCAGAAGGTACTCCCGACCATCGTCTCGCGCTGCCAACGCTTTGACCTCAAGCCGATCCCCGAGGAGCTCATCGTCACCCGGCTCCAGCTAATCTCCGCGGCCGAGGGTATCCAGGCCGATCCCGCCGCGCTGGCGTGCATCGCCCGGCTTGCCGACGGCGGGATGCGCGACGCGCAGTCGATCCTCGACCAGATGATCTCGTTCTGCGGGACCACGGTCACCGAGCCGGACGTGCTCGAGGTCTACGGCCTCGTGTCCGCCGCGCAGGTGGCCGAGCTCGCCGCCGCGGTGGCCACCGGCGACCAGCGCCGGATCGTCGCGCTGGTCGACGCCTGCGACGCCGCGGGCCGGGACCTGGTGCGCCTCCTCACTGACCTGCAGGCCGTGTTCCGGAGCGCCCTGCTCGACGCCATCGCGCGCGGCGGCCGCAGCGACCAGCTGGGCGGCGGCGCGCTGACGACCGAGCAGCTGACGCGGCTGCTGGACGCCCTCCGCGAGGGCGAGGGTGGGGTGAGGCTCGGATTGGCCGAGAAGATTAATTTCGAGGTGACGCTCCTCCGGGCAGTGGAGGCGAGCCGCGCGCGTGCGATCGACAGCCTGCTCAAGGAGCTGACCGCGCTGGCCGAGGAGGCCCCGGCGGCCGACGAAAAAAAAAAGGCCTGATTGAGCAGTTGGAGGCCCGCTTGGCCTCTGCGTCCGCCGCCCGCGCCGCGTTGCCGCCGCCGGCCGTCGCTACCCCGGAGATGCCCGTCCCCGCGACTGCTGCGGCCGTGGCCGCGCCCCCGCGCGCTGCCGAGCCACCGCCCGCGGAGGTCCCTCCGCCCGGAGAGATCGCGTCGTCTGTCGAGCCCGATGCGGCCTGGCCGGACGAATCGGCGGAGGCGCAGTTCCTCGCCGAGGCCCGCGAACGGGGCGAAACGGTGGCGGCGGCGCCCGCTCCGGCCGCGGAGCCCGAGGCCGCCGAGCCGGAGCCGGCCGGGCCCGCGCCGGAACTCGACGCGCTGGTGGAGCGCCTGCCCCCCGCGGTGCGGGAGACGCTGGACGAGTTGTTCCGCGCGCGGTTCGTGCGCGTCACCCGGCTGCCCAGGAAGACCCTCATGGCCGCCAAGGGCTGAGGGTCTCGACTGCGCCAGGCCGGCTGGGCGACGCCTACCCCCTTCGGGGTCGGGGCGGCCTGGTCAGACCGCGTGCAGGGCGCGCTTGTCTACCGCGAGGGCAGCCTCCTTGACCGCCTCGCTCAGGGTGGGATGCGCGTGGATGGTGCGGGCGAGATCCTCGGCGCTGCCGCCGTACTCGAGGTGGGTGACAACCTCGCTGATCAGTTCCCCAGCGTTGGGGCCGAGGATCTGGGCGCCGAGCAGCCGGTCGGTGGTGGCGTCGGCGATGAGCTTCACGAAGCCCTCGGCGGATCCGGCCGCGAGGGCGCGGCCGTTCGCGGCGAAATTGAAGCGCCCGATGCGCACGGCACGGCCGGCGGCCTGCGCGGCCTCCTCGCCGAGCCCGACGGAGGCGACCTCCGGGTGAGTGTAGATGATGGCGGGCACGAGGTCCCAGTTCACGTGGCCGGCGCGGCCCGCGATCCATTCGGCCACGGCCACCCCGTCCTCCTCGGCCTTGTGGGCGAGCATCGGACCGGCCACGACGTCGCCGAGCGCCCATACGCCCGGGGCGCTGGTGCGCAGGTGGTCGTCCACCCGGATGCGCCGCCGCTCGTCGAGCTCGACGCCCGCGCGCTCGAGGCCGAGACCCTCGGTGTAGGGCCGGCGACCCACGGCTACCAGTACCCGGTCCGCCGGGAATTCTAGCGTCTGACCGCCGCGTTCGGCGGTGAGCACGGCGGGAGAACCGGCGCGGAGTCCGGTGACCTTGGCGCCGACCTCGATCCGCAGGCCCTGTTTCTGCAGGATGCGGGTGAACGCGCGCCCCACGTCCTCGTCGAACGAGGCGGCGATTCGCGGGAGGGATTCCACTACCGTGACTTCGCTGCCGAGGCGGGCCCAGACGGAGCCGAGCTCAAGGCCAATCGCGCCGCCGCCCACCACCACGAGCTTGCCCGGCACCTTGGGGAGAGCGATCGCGTGGTCGCTGGAGATGACCGTCTGGCCGTCGAAGCGCAGGAACGGCAGCTCCACGGGTGCGGAGCCCGTCGCGATCACCACGTGCGCGGCCTCGAGCGCCTGCGTGTTGCCGTCCGCGCCAGTGACGGCGACCGTCCGCGGCGCGGTGAAGGCAGCTTGTCCGGTGACCACCGTAACGCCCCGGGCCTTGGCGAGCTGGGCGACGCCGCCGACGAGGCGGGAGACGATCTCGTCCTTGCGCCGCAGCAGGGCGGGCAAGTCGAGACTCACCTCGCCGAGGCGGATGCCGTGCGCCGCAGCGTCGTGCCGGGCCCACGCGAAGTGCTCGCTGGAATGGAGGAGCGCCTTGGACGGAATGCAGCCGACGTTGAGGCAGGTGCCCCCGAGGGCGGGGCGTTTCTCCACGAGCGCGACCTTCAGGCCGAGCTGGGCCGCGCGGAACGCGCAGACGTAGCCGCCGGGGCCGGCGCCGATCACGATCAGGTCGAAGCGGGTCATCGCGAGGGGGCAGGGTCAGAGTCCGATCAGGACGCGGGCGGGGTCTTCGATCGCCTGCTTCACCTTAACGAGGAAGGTCACGGCCTCGCGACCATCGATCAGGCGGTGGTCGTAGCTCAGCGCGAGGTACATCATCGGCCGGATCACCACCTGGCCGTTGACCGCGACGGGCCGCTCGTTGATCGCGTGGAGCCCGAGGATGGCGCTCTGCGGCGGGTTGATGATGGGCGTCGAGAGCATCGAGCCGAAGACGCCGCCATTGGTGATCGTGAACACCCCGCCCTCTAGGTCGGCGAGCGTGATTCGACCTTCGCGCGCCCGCTTGGCCGCGTCCGCGATCCCCTTCTCGACTTCGGCCAAGCCGAG
>JBILWD010000293.1:0-4677 GCA_044370095.1 Opitutaceae bacterium
ATATCGGCCTCGACCGCGAGCGAGCGGGTACGCTCGTCGAGCGCGCCGGCGTGGCGGCTGACCTTGGCGTTGAAGGTGCGCCCGGGCAGGGCCTCGGTGGTGACGATGACCGGCTGACCGGGCGCGACCCGGGCGGCCTCGACCTCCGGCACGGCGACGTGGATCCGCACCACCTGATAGTCGGCGAGGGTGACGACCGCGGCGGAAGACGGGCCGGCGCTGGCGGTGGCGGCCGGGACAAAGGCGCCGGGGTCAACGTGGCGCTGGGTGATGGTGCCGGCGAAGGGGGCGGTGACGCGGCCGTAGGCGAGCAGGGCGTCGTTCCCCCGGAGGGCGGCCTGGGCGGAGGCCAGCCGGGCGGCCGCCTGGTCGGCGAGTTGCGGCGTGATGAGGTCGGGGGCCTGGGCGCGGGCGGCCTTGATGCGGTCGGCCTCGGCTTGGGCGAAGCGGGCCTCCGCCTCCAGTTTGCCGCGTTCCGCCGTGATTTCCGGCAGGTCGAGCTCGGCGAGCACTTGGCCGGCACGGACGGTGTCGCCGCGATCGACGCTGATGGCCCGGACGTAGCCGGGAACCTTGGCGTGAAGCGTCACCTGTTGTTGGGCGCGTACCGAGCCGGGTAGGGTGACGAAGCGGTGGATGTCGCCGCGCCGGGGAGAGGTCGCCGGGACCTCGGGGGCGGGCTGGGCCGCGGGGAGCGAGGCGGGGGCGAGGAGGCAGGCGCTGAGCGCGAGGGAGCGGAGCGAGGTCATCGGGGAAGTTGGAATCAGGCAGGGCGCGCGGGAGAGTGGTGGGGGCTGGCAGGATCGTCGGGATCGAGGGAGGCGGATTTGACCCGCCGGCCGGTGAGCAGGGCGAAGACCCCGGGAAGCACGAACAGCGTCGCCAGCGTGGCGAGGAACAGGCCCCCGACCACGGCGCGGCCGAGCGGGGCGGTCTGGCTGCCGGCCTCGCCGCCGCCGAAGGCGAGCGGGAGCATTCCGGCGATCATCGCGCAGCTGGTCATCAGGATTGGCCGGAGCCGGCTGCGGCCGCCCTCGAGGGCTCCCGCCACCGGGTCACCGCCGGCGGCGCGGGCGCGTTCGGCAAACGTGACGAGCAGGATCGCATTGGCTACCGCCACGCCGATGGCCATAATCGCGCCCATCGCCGACTGGATGTTGAGCGTCGTGCCGGTCAGGTACAGCATCGCGGCCACCCCGGCGAGCACGGCGGGGACCGTGGAGAGGACGGCGAGCGCGAGGCGCACCGACTGGAAGTGAGCGACCAGCAGCAGCAGGATCACGACCACGGCGATCGCGAGGCCCGTGCGGAAGCCGCCGAGCAGCTGTTCGAGCGGGACGATCTGGCCGCGGAGGTCAACCTTGGTGCGGGCCTCCGGGGCCGGACCGGCGGCGGCGATGGCGGCGCGGATCTGGCGCACGGCTGTGCCGAGGTCGATCCCGTGCAGGTTCGCGGTGATGGTGACTAGGCGGGCGAGATTGTAGCGCTCGTAGGTGCCGACGCTCGTGCCGGGCGTGAAAGTGGCGAGGTTCCGCAGCAGCACGGGTGCGCCGAGGTTGGAGGTGATGGGGACGTTCTGCAGGTCCTCGACCGAGGTCGTGCGGGACTCCGGGATTTGGACCTGAACGTTGAAGCTGATGCCGGAATTCGGATCGGCCCAGTAGACGGGGACCGTGAAGCGGCTGGAGGTCGTGGCGGCGACGACCGAGCGGGTCACGTCGCTCATCTGCACTCCGAGCTGCCCGGCGCGCTCGCGGTCGACGTTCACCGCGAGGCTGGGGTAGTCGAGCGTCTGGGCCACCTGGACGTCGCGGAAGCCCGGGAGCTGGCGCAACTGCTCGATGATGCGGTCGGCGTAGGCCTTGCTCACCGGGAGAGAGGAGCCGCTGATCGCGATCTCGACGGGCGTGGGCGAGCCGAAGCTCATCACCCGCGAGACGATGTCCTGCGGTTCGAAGGAGAGGCGGACGTCGGGCAACTCCTGGGCGAGGGTCGCGCGGAGGCGCTCCTTCAGGTCCTCGAGCCGCGTGGTGGCGCCCGGTTTGAGCTGCACGGCGAGCCAGCCCTCCTCGGGTCCACCGTTCCAGAGGTGCACGAGATTGACGGGGAAGCTGGAGTTGTGGACGCCGACCATCCCGATGGAGATGTCGACGCGGTCTGCGCCGCCGGCCTCGCGTTCGATGGCGCGGAGGATGCGGCCGGCCGCGACCTCGGTGGCGGCGACTTGTGTGCCGCTGGGGAGGCGGAAGCGGAGCGCGAACTGGCCGCTGTCAGCGGCGGGGAAGATCTCGGTCCCGAGGCGGCCGCCGACCAGCCAGATCGCGGCTGCGCAGGCGGCGAGGTAGGCGAGCGTGAGGGGCCAGCGTCCCGCGACGAGTCCTCCGAGGAGGGAACCATAGGCGCGGGCGAGCCCGCTGGGTCCGGCGGCGGCGGCGTGGGCGGTGCGGCCGCGGAGCAGCCAGACGGAAAGCACGGGCACCAGCGTGCTCGACAGCAGGTAGGAGGCGATCATCGCGAAGCCGACCGCGAGGGCCAGCGGGACGAAGAGCGCTTTGGCCGCTCCCTCCATAAAGAACGCGGGGATGAACACGCTCAGGATGCAGAGCATCGCCAGCAGCCGCGGCCAGCCAGTCTCGGCGGTGCCGTCGAGGGCGGCCCGGGCGGGGGAGGAGCCGCGGGCGAGGTGCGTGTGGATGTTCTCCACCGCCACCGTCGCCTCGTCCACGAGGATGCCGACTGCGAGGGCCAGCCCGCCGAGCGTCATTAGGTGGATCGACTGACCGCTGACCCAGAGCGCGAAGGCGGCGGCGAGGAGGGCGAGCGGGATGTTCACCACCACAATTAAGGCGGTGCGCCAGTCGCGCAGGAAGAGGAGCACCATCAGGCCGGTGAGGAGCGCCCCGAGGCCGCCCTCCTTGAGCAGGTCGCGAATGGAGCGCTCAACGACGGGGGACTGATCGAAGACGTAGCTGACCTTGATGTCCTCGGGGAGGATCTTCTGAAACTCGGGTAGGTTCTCCTTCACCAGTCGCACCACCTCCAGCGTCGACGCGTCGGCGCGCTTCGTCACCGGCAGGTAGACCGTACGGCGGCCGTTCGCGAGGGCGTAGGAAGTCGTGACGTCCGCGCCGTCCTCGACCGTGGCGAGGTCGCGGAGGTAGACCGTGCCCTGGTCGGTGCGGCGCAGCAGCGTCGCCTCGAGGTCCTTGGGGTTACGCACGATGGCGTTCAGCTCCACGATCGGGTACTTGTCTCCGAGGTTGAGGTTACCGGAGGGGCTGATGGGGTTGGATTCGGCGAGGGCCTTGACGATGTCGTCGGGCGAGAGCCCGTAGGCGCGCATCCGGTCGGGGTTCACGTTAACGATGATGCCGCGCGAGCTGCCGCCGAATGGGGGGGGCGCGGAGACGCCGGGCAGGGTGGCGAACGAGGGGCGGACGCGGTTGAGGGCCTGGTCCTGCATTTCCCCGAGGGTGCGGTTGGGGTTGTCGGACGAGAAGACCAGGTAGCCCACGGCGACGCTGCCGGCGTCGAAGCGCATCACGAAGGGCGCCACGGTGCCGGGAGGCATAAACGCGCGGGACCGGTTCACTTGGGCGATCGTCTCGGACATCGCCTGCGACATATCCGTGCCCGGGTGGAACTGGAGCTTCATGATCGAGGCTCCTTGGATGGACTTCGATTCTACGTGGGAGATGCCCGCGATGTAGAGGAAGTGGTACTCGTACCGATAGGTGAGGTAGCCCTCCATCTGGGCGGGATCCATCCCGCCGTAGGGCTGGGCCACGTAGATCGTGGGCACACCGAGCGGCGGGAATAGGTCCCGCGACATCCGCTGCAGGGCGAGGCCCGCCGCGAGGGCAACGGCGACGACGAGCACGACGACGGTGAAGGGGCGGCGCAGGGCCAGCGAGGGAAGATTCATACCGGGGCGGGGGAGGGGGCGCGGCCGAGACGGCGCGGGTGGGGATTGGTGACCAACGCGCCGGATGAAGCAAGCGCGGGGACCGGCAGCGCGCGCTCACTTCGCCGCGGTGAGGCGCGCGACGAGGAAATCCTCGATCGAGGGGTGGGCGACCTCGGGCGCGCCAGGGTAGGCGAGCTCGCAGGGCACGCCCGCGGCGCGGAGGCGCTCCTGCAGCTTCACGCCGAAGTTCGCGGTGTGGGTCGGGTCCTTCTGGGGCTGTCCGAGGGCGGGTGGCGCCGGGTAGAGCAGGTAGGTCGGCGGGTCGCCGGCGCCCGCGTGGGCGAAGGGCGAATAGCGCTGGATCCACGGGAGGATGCGCGCGCGCGCAGCGAGGAACGCGGGGAAGCTGCGGTCGCGGGTGGCGAGGTCGTCCGGGTTGCTCATAAACCCGAAGGCGTGTCCGCCGTAGACGCTGTTGGGCGTCCACGCCTGCATCTCCGCGGGGTCGAGGGTAGTCTGCGCCCCGGAGACCGCGACGCACCAAAGGCGGGTGGACTGGCGGGCCACGGGGTCGGGGCTGCCGGGGTCGGCGAGGTCGTCGTGGAAGGCGAGGTAGAGGCTGGAGCAGGCCCCGGCGGAGCCCCCGGTGGCGGCCACCCGTCGCGGATCGAGATTCCAAGCGGCGGCTCGGCTGCGGAGGAATTGGACCGCGCGGGCGGCGTCGGCGAGCGGCCAGGCGACGGGCGGTTCCACCCCGGCGCGCATCGCTT
>JBILWD010000294.1:0-4655 GCA_044370095.1 Opitutaceae bacterium
CGCGGGTTGAGGCGCCGGGCCTTGGCGTGGGGCAGCACGCCGTTGGCTTGGAAGTCCCCGTGGCGCGGATCGGCGGCGCGGACGTCCGGTTGGAAGTCCGCCGCGTCCGCCCAGCCGGCGGCAGCCGCCGCGGTGCGGAGGGCGGCATCGAGGTCGGCGGCGAGCGGGCAGGCAACGTGCATCTCGGCAGCGAACCGGAAGCCGGCCCGGCCCCGCAAGCGCGGAGTTGCCCGCCGCGTCCGCCCCGCCCAACGTGGCCACGCGATGCACCCCCGCTCCCTCCTCCTCCGCGCCCTGCTCCTCGCTGGCCTCGTGGCCGCTGTGTCCCGGCTCTTCGCCGCCGCTCCCGCCGACCCGTTGCTCGGTCGCTGGGGGCTCGCCCTCCCCAATGGCTCTGCCGGCTGGCTCGAACTCAAGGCCCAAGAGGGCTGGGTCGATGGCTCCATCCTCTGGGGTGGCGGTAGCGTCCTGCCCCTCGCTAGCGTTACCCTCGACGGCCCCGCGGTCACCGCGACCCGCGTCCGCGAGGTCGAGCGCAAGGACGCCACGGGCCGCGTGGTCCGGCGGCAGCAGCTCACCGAGACCGTGACCGCGCGCCTCGAGGGCGGCGAGTTACGGGGGACCCGCGTCGTGCCGCGCGCGAACGGCCAGGGTTTCGACCGTACGGAGTTCACCGGGCGCCGGCTTACCCCGCTGCCGCCGCGGCCCGACCTCGCCGCCGTCCGGTTCGGTCCGCCCGTAGCGCTCTTCAACGGTCGCGACCTGACTGGCTGGGTGGCGCAGGAGCCGCGCCTTGCCAACGCGTGGGGGGTGGTCGACGGGGTGCTCGTTAACCGCCCGCCCGCCCGCGAGCCCGGCAAGCCCGGGGCGCGCACCGCCAATCTCCGCACCAGCGCGGAGTTCACCGACTTCCGCCTCACGCTCGAGGTCAGCGTCCCCGCGCGCAGCAACAGCGGCGTCTACCTGCGCGGCCTCTACGAGGTGCAGGTGGCCGATTCCCACGGCAAGGCGCTCGACTCCCACAATATGGGTGCGATCTACAGCCGCCTCACGCCCGCGGTCGCCGCCGAGAAGCCGGCCGGCGAGTGGCAGACCCTCGAGCTGACGCTCGTCGACCAGCACGCGACGGTCGTCCTCAACGGTCGCGTGATCATCGACAACCAGCCCCTCCTGGGCGTCACCGGCGGCGCCCTCGGCTGGGATCCGCTGCGCCCGGGCCCGATTCTGCTGCAGGGCGACCACGGCCCGGTTTCCTACCGGAATCTGGTCTTGCGCCCGGTCGCGCGCTGAGGCGCAGGGTGGCGCGGTCTCTTCTTGCCGGCCGCGCGGCCGGCGGGTTGCCTCGGGCATCCGTTATGCCCCGCCTCGCCCCGCTCCTACTGACCCTCGTTTCCCTCGCCTCCGGCCTTGCCGCTGCGGACGCCGCCAAGGCGCCGTCGGCGAAGGGCCGGCGTCAGGCCGCCGCGACCACGCCCAGCCCCGCGGAGGTGCGCGCCTCCCGGGGGGCCCACGCGCAGATGGACGAGCCCCCGCCGGCCACCACCGCGCGCCCGCAGGAGGTCGCCCCGCCCGCGGAGGGTGAGCGCGTCGCTTTCATCGGCAACGGCCTCGCCGAACGCGATGTCTATTACAGCCGGCTCGAGACCGAGCTGCACCTGCGTTTCCCCGGGAAAAAACTCTTCGTGCGCAACCTCGGCCGTCCGGGGGACACGCCGGGCTTCCGCCCCCATCCCGCCCGCGTCTCGCAGTGGGCGTTTCCCGGCGCGGAACAGTTCCGCCCCGAGCTCGCCTCCCACCACGGCCGGGGCTTCTTCCCCACGCCCGACGAGTGGCTGACGCACCTCAAGGCGGACACCGTGGTCGCCTTCTTCGGCTTCAACGAGTCGTTCGACGGCCCGGAGCGCGCCCCGGTCTTCGAGGCCGAGCTCGACGCCTTCGTGCGGCACACCCTGGGCCGGGCGTACAACGGCCGCGCCGCCCCGCGGCTCGTCCTCGTTTCACCCATTGCATTCGAGGATCTGAGTGCGACACGCGACCTGCCCGACGGCCGGCGGGAGAACGCCAGCCTTGCGGTCTACACCGCTGCGATGCGCCGGGTGGCGGAGCGCCACCGGCTGACCTTCATCGACCTGTTCGAGCCGACCCGCCGCCGTTACGCCGCCGGCGGCCCACCGCTCACGCTTAACGGCTTTGCGCCCACGGAGGCGGGGTACAAGGAGCTCGCGGGGTTGCTGGCCGACGGCCTCTACGGCTCGGCCCCGGCGACCCGCAGCGAGGCTGATCCGGCGCTCGTGCACGCCGCGGTCAAGGAGAAGGACTGGCTCTGGAACAATGATTACAATCTGGTCAACGGCGTGCATACGCACGGCCAGCGCTACCAGCCGTATGGCCCGCAGAATTATCCGGACGAGGTGCGCAAGACGCGCGAGATGGCGGCGTTGCGCGACCAGCTGATCCACGACGTGGCCGCCGGCCGGAAGCGAGATCTTGCGGTGGACGACAGCCGCACGCACGTGCTGCCGCCGGTGCCGACCAACTTCAAGCCGGGCGGCGCGATGGGCAGCGGCCGCTACCGGCCGGGCCGCGACGTGATCCCAGACCTAAAGACGATGGAGGGCTTCAAGCTCGAGCTCTTCGCCTCCGAGAAGGAGTTCCCCGATCTGGCCAACCCGGTCCAGATGTCCTTCGACAACCGTGGCCGCCTCTGGGTCGCGGTGATGCCGAGCTACCCGCACTGGCGCCCGGGCGATCCCAAGCCCAACGACAAGCTCCTCATCCTCGAGGACACCAACGGCGACGGCGTCGCGGACCGCCAGAAGGTCTTCGCCGACGGCCTGCACCTGCCGATCGGCTTCGAGTTCGCGCCCGAGGGCGTCTACCTCGCGCAGGAGCCCAACCTCGTGCTGCTGGTGGACGACGACGGCGACGACCGCGCGGACCGCACCGAGATCCTGATGCACGGGTTCGACACCCACGACACCCATCACGCGATCTCCGCCTTCACCGCGGACGCCTCGGGCGCCTTTTATCTCTGCGAGGGCCGCTTCCTGCACTCGCAGGTCGAGACCCCCTACGGCCCGCGGCGCGTGAACGACGGCGGCGTCTGGCGCTTCGACCCGAAGAACTTCCGCCTCGAGCGCTACAGCCAGGCCGACTACAGCAACCCTTGGGGTGTGGCCTTCGACGATTGGGGCCAGGGCTTCATCTCCGACGCCTCGCCCGGCCTGAACTGGTGGGCGCTGCCGCTCTCCGCGAAGATGCCCTATGGCGTGGAGATCCCGCTGACCCGCACCTTCACCCCGAAGCGCTCGCGGCCGACCTCCGGCTCCGAGTTCGTCTCCTCCCGCCACTTCCCCGATCACCTGCAGGGCCACTTTATGATCTGCAACAGCATCGGCTTCCTCGGCATCGGCCTTTCGGCGATCCGGGAGGACGGCGCGGGTTTCCTCGGCACGCTGGCCGGCGACCTCGTCTCGGGCAACGACCCCAACTACCGCCCGGTGGACCTCGAGTTCGCGCCGGATGGGTCCCTGTACTTCGTCGACTGGCACAACGCCCTCATTGGGCATATGCAGCACAACGCCCGGGACCCCAACCGTGACCATGACCACGGCCGGATCTACCGCGTGACCTATCCGGGGCGCCCGCTGGTGCCCGTGGCGAAGGTCGCCGGGGCGACGATTCCCGAGTTGCTCGAAAACTTGAAGCTACCCGAGTACCGGACCCGCTACCGCACCCGCCGCGAACTCCGCGGCCGTCCCGCTGCCCAGGTCCTGCCCGCCGTGCGCGCGTGGGCGGCGCGCCTCGACCGCGCGGATCCGCTGTACGAGCGCCACCTCTGCGAGGCCCTCTGGGCCACGTGGGCCCAGAACCAACCCGATGCCGCGCTGCTCCGGCAGCTCCTCGGCGCCACCCGCCACGAGGCCCGCGCCGCCGCGGTGAACGTCCTCCGTTACGCCCACCACCAGCTCCCCGGCGCCGTCGACCTGCTGCTCCAGGCCGCGCGGGATGCGCACCCGCGCGTCCGCCTGGAGGCCATCGTCGCCGCCTCGTGGCTCGACAACGCTGACGGCGCCCGGGTCGTCCTCGAGGCCCTGCGCCTCCCCCTGGACGCGTGGATGGGCCCGGTGACGCGCCACATCCTCACGCACACCCTGAAGGACGATGCCGATGCCCTGCGCGCGGCTGGGGGCGTGGGCCTCGCGGCGAACCCGGCGGCGGCGGCGTTCTTCGCCGGAACCTACGATTTCCCGGCCCCGCCGAAGACGGAGGCCCAGCAGAGCTTCGGCCCCTCGCGCCCCCTCTCCGGCGAGAACAACCGCGTCTATGGCATCGGCAAGGAGGTCTATCTTCGCGACGCCCATTGCGCGACCTGCCACCAGGCGAACGGCAAGGGCCTCGCGGGCGTCTATCCGCCCCTCGAGCGCAGCAACTGGCTCGATGACGACGAGCGCCTGATCAAGCTCACCCTCAAGGGCCTCTGGGGCCCGATCGAAGTCAACGGCGTCACCTACGATCCCGCGAAGGGGGTGCCGCCGATGACCGGGTTCGGCGGGCTGCTCAACGACAACGAGCTGGCGGCGGTCCTGAGCTACGTGCGGCTCTCGTTCGGCAACAATGGCGCGATGATCTCGTCGGAGCAGGTGGCGAAGGTC
>JBILWD010000295.1:0-4650 GCA_044370095.1 Opitutaceae bacterium
CCCCCCCATGTGCCCCCCTCCCCTCGTCACCGCTTCGGTGTTGCTGCTTGGCATCGTCACGTTCGCCCACGCGGGCGACTGGCCCGGATGGCGGGGGCCGACAGCGGATGGACACGCCGCCGCGGGTCAGCAGGTGCCTCTCGAGTGGAGTGAGACCAACGGGGTCCGCTGGAAGGTTCCACTTCGCGGCCGCGGCCACAGCTCACCCACCCTCGTGGGCAACCGCATCTACCTGACGACCTCGACCGCGGATGAGCAGGCGGTCCTATGCCTCGACCGAGCGAGCGGACGCGTGCTGTGGGATACAGTGGTACACCGCGGCCAAGTCGATGCGGGCAATCATCGGCTTTCCAACCCCGCGGCCGGCTCGGTGGCCTGGGATGGCGAGCGCCTGTTCGTAAACTTCCCGAACGCGAAGGGCATCCACACCTCTGCCCTGAGCCCGGAGGGTAAGCTGCTTTGGCAGACGAGGGTCGCGGACTTCGTGATGCATCAGGGCTTCGGCTCCTCGCCCGTCGTGCACGGATCCACCGTGCTGGTGAGCGCAGACAACCGCGGCGGCGGAAAGGTGCTGGCCCTCGATCGTGCGACGGGGCGGACGGTCTGGTCGCAGGACCGCCCCAAGATCGCCAACTACACCAGCCCGGCGGTGTTGCAGGCCGCGGGACGGACGCAGGTGGTTCTGGGCGGCTGCAACCTTGTGTCGGCGTTCGATCCGCAGTCCGGACGCAAGCTCTGGGAAATCGAAGGTGCGACCGAGGAATGTGTCACCACCGCGGTGACGGACGGCCGGCGCGTGTTCGTGAGCGGTGGGTATCCGAGGAACAATGTCACAGCCGTTGAGGCCGATGGTTCTGGCCGGATTGCCTGGCAGAATAACACGCGGGTCTACGTCCCTTCGATGCTCGTGCGTGAAGGGCACCTGTATGCGGTGCTGGACGCGGGCCAGATCGTTTGCTGGCGCACGGACACCGGCGCAGAATTATGGCGTGAGAAGGTAGACCGAGATTTCTACGGTTCTCCAGTGATGGTGGGCGACCGCGTCTACGTGACGAACCTGCGGGGCGTGACGTTCGTCGTGGAAGTCTCGCCCCCTGGGGCGAAGGTGTTGGCGCAAAACAAGCTGGGGGACGAGGCGCTCGCCTCCCCCTCGATCGCCGGCGGACGGATTTACCTGCGGGCGTCGAAGACTGCGCCGGACCGGCAGGACTTCCTCTGGTGCATCGGCGAGTGAGGACCGGAGGGGTGGGCGCTTGCCCTTCCCTTCCCTACCCTGACGCCCCGGTAGCGTCCGTAGAGCGCGAACTGTGTTGGGCGTGATGGAGCAGCCAGCCGAGGCCGGCGCCAAACCCTAGCCCGTGGCCGAGGCCCCACAGGAGACGCCCGCGGACACCGCCAACCCACGCGTGCAGGTCATCTCCCGCGGTGTATCCGAGGGTATGCAGTGCCAGCAGGACTAAGGCGGAAGGGACCCAGGAGCCGCGTGCGCCAAAGGCACGCCAGTGCAGCCAGGCGAGCCAGCCTAGCCCCAACACGGCCCCGTGGAAATCCGCGTGGTAACGGCCGCGCAGCCCGAACCAGCAGAGGCACCAGAGCGCGGCGTAACCGGTGAATCCTAGCGTGAACAGGCCTAAATAGCGCGCGCGTCCAGCGGGAGGCACGAGCTGGGCGAGGACCGAGCCGCTGGCGACCAGATAAACCGCGGCGATGCTGCCGTAGAGTAGCCCCGTTCCGGCCACTAGGCGGAAGGCCCACACCGAATAGGCCGCTAGGCTCACCAACGCGAAGCCGACCGCGCCCCAGAGCACGCACCGCTTCATGGAGGAAACGGGAGGAAGGAAGCCGTCCTCCGAACGCAGCCGATTCGGGGTGAGACCGAAACACTTCATCGTCGAAGAGGTTACCCGGCTCAGGCTGCCGGCTCAAGGGGATCTTCGCCGCGCTCAGCCGGTAGCGAGCAGGCGTCGCAGCGTTTCGTCCACCACCTTAGGGTTCGCCTTGCCCTTCGCCGCTTTCATCACGGGGCCCTTCAAGGCATTGATCGCCCCATCCTTCCCGGAGCGAAACTCCGCAGCCGCCTTGGCGTTGCCGGCGATCGCGTCCCGGCACCAGTTCTCCAGCTCCCCGCTATCCGTCGGTGCCGCGCGTAGGCCTCGTCGATCCGCGATCGCGTCGGGTGAATCGCCAGTCGCGAACATCTCGACGAACACCTCCTTCGCCGCGGCGTTGAGGACGGCTCCGGAATCCACAAGTCGGAGCAAAGCCACGAGGTTCGCCGGCGAAACGCGGCTGGCGGCGGGATCCAAGCCCGCGGCCGCCAACTCACGGCGGAGGTCGTTGATGATCCAGTTCCCCGCCGCCTGCGGCGCCGCGCCCAGTCGTACCACGGCCTCGAAATAGTCCGCCAGCGGCCGGTCCCAGACCAGTACGGAAGTCTGGGTGAAAGGCAGCTGGTAGTCCGCAAGGAAGCGGCGTTGGCGGTCGAAGGGCAGTTCGGGGCACTCCGCGCGCAGCCGCTCTTGCCACGCGGCGTCGATGACGACCGGCATCAGGTCGGGATCGGGGAAATAGCGGTAATCGTGGGCTTCCTCTTTCGAGCGTAAGGACTGAGAGGTGCCGGTCATCCCGTCGTAATCTCGCGTTTCCTGGGTGATACGACCGCCGCGCTCAAGAATCGATCGCTGGCGCCGGATCTCGTGTTCGATGCCGTCGCGGACGAACGAGATCGAATTGAGGTTCTTCAGCTCGACCTTCGTGCCAAGCGCTGTGCTGCCGACGGGGCGCAGGGAGATGTTGGCGTCGCAGCGGAGCTGGCCCTTCTCCATATCGCAGTCGGAGATTCCGCCCTGGACCATCGTGGCGCGGAGGGACGTGAGGTAGGCGTAGGCTTCCTCGCCCGATTGCAGGGCGGGCTCCGAGACGATCTCCATCAGCGGGGTGCCCGCGCGGTTGTAGTCCACGAGCGATTCGGTCGCACCGTGGTTGAGCTTGCCGACGTCCTCCTCGAGGTGGATGCGGGTGAGCGGGATCCGCTTGTGCTCCCCCATCAGATTACGGGCCGGCCCGGGTAACTCGATCTCGACCGAGCCGCCGCGGCACACAGGGGCGTCGTACTGAGAGATCTGGTAGTTTTTTGGGGAGTCCGGATAAAAATAATTCTTGCGGTCCCACTTGCAGACCGGGGCGATTTCGCAGCCGAGGAGGAGGCCGGCCTTGATGATGGCGTCGAGAGCGGCCCGGTTCATCACCGGCAGGGCTCCGGGCAGGGCGAGCACGACCGGATCGGTGAGCGTGTTGGGCTCGTAACCGTAGCCGGCGGCGACACGGGTGAAGACCTTGGAGCGAGTGCGGATCTGGACGTGCACTTCCAGACCGATCACGGCCTCGTAGGATGCGGGTTGCGGGGCGGCGGGGGTGGACACGGCGGGACCGGGCTCAGAGGTTCGGGTGTCGGCGGCCCCACTGATGGACGCGATCGTACGCGTGGCCAATCGCGAGCAGTTCGGATTCGCCGAGGGGCTTACCGATGAGCTGGAACCCCACCGGCAGGCCGGCGCGGCTGAAGCCACAAGGCACGCTCATCGCGGGGAGACCGGCCAAGTTAGCACCGATGGTGTAGATGTCGCACAGGTACATCGCGAGCGGATTTGCCTTCTCGCCGCGTCGGAAAGCGGGGATCGGAGAGGTAGGCGTCAGGAGGGCATCCACCTGCTCGAACGCACGGAGGAAGTCTTGGCGCACAAGGGTGCGGACCTTTTGGGCCCGCAGATAGTAGGCGTCATAGTAGCCACTCGAGAGCACATATGTACCCAGAATGATCCGGCGTTTGACCTCGGCCCCGAAACCCTCGGCGCGGGAACGGAAATAAAGGTCGTGCAGGTCCCGCGGCGCGGCGCAACGGTGGCCATAGCGGATGCCGTCGTAGCGCGCGAGATTCGAGGAAGCCTCGGCCGTCGCGAGCACGTAGTAGGTGTCGAGGCCGTACGGCGTGTGGGGCAGGGAAATCTCACGCACCTCGCAGCCCAGTTCCCGGTAATGCGTGACCGCGCGCTCGACCGCGACGGCGACCTCCGGATCCAGTCCCTCCCCGAAGTACTCGCGGGGAAGGCCCAGACGACGGGGGACTGAAGGGGCGGCCAACGCCCCCGCGAAATCCTCCGCCGCCGCGCCCACCGAGGTGGAATCACGCTCGTCGTGGCCGGCGATCGCCTGCAGCACCAGCGCGACGTCCTCCACGGTTCGGCCGAAAGGTCCGATCTGATCGAGGGAGGACGCGTAAGCGACGAGCCCGAAGCGGGAGACCCGGCCGTAGGTAGGCTTCAGGCCGACCACGCCACACAGCGCGGCCGGCTGGCGGATGGAACCTCCGGTGTCGGATCCAAGGGTCGCGAGGGCCTCGCCGGCCGCAAGGGCGGCCGCACTGCCGCCGGAGGAACCGCCCGGCACGCGGTCGAGCGCCCACGGGTTGCCGGTGGGATGAAACGCTGAGTTCTCGGTCGAGGAGCCCATTGCGAACTCGTCGCAATTATGCCGGCCGTAGAGTACGGCCCCGGCCTCGCGGAGCCGTCGCGTGACCGTGGCGTCATAGGGCGAAATGAACTTCTCCAGCATCCGGCTGCCGGCCGTCAGTGGCTGGTCCCGCACGGCGAT
>JBILWD010000296.1:0-4629 GCA_044370095.1 Opitutaceae bacterium
CACCCGCTGCCGCATTCCGCCCGAGAGCTGGTGCGGGTACTCGTGCATCCGGATCTCCGGCGCGGGGATGCCGACCTTGCGCAGCATCTCGGTGCCTCGGCGCCACGCGTCCGCCGGGTCCTTCGTGCGGTGCAGCAGGAACACCTCGCTCAGCTGGCGGCCGATCGGCTGCACCGGGTTGAGCGCCGTCATCGGCTCCTGGAAAATCATCCCGATCCGCCCGCCCCGGATCCGGTGCAACTCCGCCGGTGGCAGGGTGGCGAGATCGCGGCCTTCGAACAAAATTCGCCCGCCGCGGATCTGCCCCATCGGCTGCGGCAGCAGGCGCATAATCGATAGCGCGGTGACGCTCTTCCCGCAGCCCGATTCCCCCACGATCCCCAGCGTGCGACCGCGGCGCACGTCGAAGCTCACCCCGTCGACCGCGGTCAGGCGGCCGGCGTCGGTGTCGAACGTCGTGACCAGGTCGCGGACCGACAGGATGACGTCGTTGGCGGCGGGGACTTCCACGGGGATCAGTTGGCCTTGAACTGGTCGAAATTCCGCAGTCCGCCGGGGAACGTGCGGCCGCTGCGGCGCGCCTCGGCGGTCTCTTTCTGCAGGGCGGGGTCGATCCAGTGCACGAAGAATTCCTCGAGGTCGCGGGCCTGGGCGACGTTGAAGCCGGCCGGCCACTGCACGTGGCGCCAGGCCGCGCCGCGCAGGAACGGCCGCTGCCAGCCGTTCACCCAGGCGGCGTCATCGTGGATGACCTGCTCGATCTCGGCCGCTAGCCGCTTGATCTCCTCGAGGGTCTCCGCGCGGTCGTAGGCCTCGATCAGCCGGTCGAGTTCGGGGAGGTACGTCATCGTCATGTTGTTGGTCTGGACGACGACCTGGGCGGGTTTCGGGTTGGCCTCGGCGCCGGTGGCGACCTTGGACGGCTGGCCGTCCTTGGTGTAGGCGTCGGCGTAGGCGTTGGTGCCGTGGTACATCTCCCAGTAGCGCGGGTAGAGCTCGACGGAGCGGGAGAGGGCGGCGAGGGCGATTTCGTGGTTCTTCTCCTGGATCTTCTTCCAGCCCGTGGTGGTGTCGAGGATCTCGAGCTTGAACTCGAGGCCGGCCTTGAGCGCCTCCTGCTTGAGGACGGGCAGCAGGTCGCGCTGCGCCTGGCCGTAGGCGGTGATGGTGAAGGAGAGGCGCTGGCCGGCGGCGTTGCGCAGGACGCCGTCCTCCCCCTGCGTGGTGTAGCCGGCGCGGGCGAAGGCGGCGCGGGCTGCGACCGGATCGAAGGGCCGGGCGGTGATCGTCGGGTGCATCCGCCAGCCGTAACCGTCGGAGCGGGTCTGCATCTGCTCGGCGTCGCCGCGGAAGAACTGCGCGCAGACGAGAGCGATGTTGCTCGCGTGCTGGAGGCCGACGCGGACGTCACGGTTGTCGAGGGGCGGCTTGGACCGGTTGATCCACAGGCCCCAGTCGGGCCGGGGGGTGCGGTTGTAGAACCGGTAGCGGAGGATGCGGCCCGCGGCGACCTCCGGGTGCGTCTCGGGCAGCGTCTCGTACCAGTACTTGGGTTGGTTGAGGGTCATCAGGTCGAGGTCCCCGCGGGCGAACGCCTCGACCGCCTTGTCCGGGTCGCGGATGACCTCGAGCCGGTAGCGGTCTGGATTGTAACGCCCGCGGAAGAACCGCTTCTCCGCGGCCCACCAGTCCTGGACGCGGCTGAGCGTGACGGCGCGGCCCTTGTCGATGTCCTTCGCCTTCAGTTCATAGGCGCCGAGCTTCGGGGTTTCGCGCCATTGGAAACGCTCGATCCAGCCGGGGCCGAAGTCGGCGTAGGCGTGGCGGGGATAGGGGACCCAGTTGCCGAAGCGGACGGCGAGGTCGGGCTTCCGTTCGGGGTGCACGGTGGCGAAGGTGAGGCGGTCGTAGACGATGAGCTGCCGGTAGTTCTTCTTGTAGTAGTCGTTGTACCACGGCTCGTTCAGGTGCGGGCTGCGCATGAAGTAGAGCGTGAAGATGACGTCGTCCGTGGTGAGCGGGCGCCCGTCCGACCAGCGGGCCTTCGGGTCGATGCGGTAATAGATGGTCTTGCCGTCGGGCCCCACGGCCCAGCTGGCGACGAGGCCGGCATAGGCGCCGCCGGCCACGTTGGGGTGCGGGGCGATGAAGGGCGGCTCGACGTAATCCAGCAGGTAGGGCCGGATGCCGCCGGTGGCGTCCGGGCCGATGGTGCGGAGCGTCCGCGGGAAATCCGGGATGTAGTAATTGAACGTCCCGCCCTTGCGGGCGTTCGGGTCCGCGAACTCCGGCAGCGCGGCCCCGTCCTGCCACGCCAGGCTGGCCGGTAGCTCCGCGAGCGGCTTGAACACGTAGAACTCCGGCTCGGCGGCGAGGGTGCGCTTGAGGTCCGCCTCCATTTCCGGGGCGGCGGCCGCGGCCGCGTTCGCGGGGGCGGCCCCGTCCTTCGGGGCGGAGGGGCCGCAGCCGGCGGTGAGCAGCAGGGTGGCGGCAAGGAGCGGGAGAAACCGGAACGGCGGGCGCATAGGTTACTGGTAAAGGGTGAACTTCTTCGGATCGAAGGCCTCACGGATCGCCTCGCCGATAAACGTCACGAGCACGAGCACCAGCACTAGGGCCGAGAAGGCGGAGGCGACGATCCAGGGCGACTGCAGGTTGGAGGTGCCCTGGCGGAGCAGCTCGCCCCAGCTTGGCGTGGGCGGCGGCAGGCCGAAGCCGAGGAAGTCGAGCGCGGTCAGGGCGCTGATCGAGCTCGCGATGGTGAAGGGGATGAAGGTGACGATCGTCGAGAGGACGTTCGGGAGGATGTGGCGGAAGAGGATCCGCGGCGTCGAGGCCCCGAGCACCTGCGCGGCGTGCACGTAGTCCCGCGCCTTCTCCCGGTAGGTCGCCGAGCGCATATAGTAGGTCATCCCCGTCCAAGAGAACAGCACCACGATGGCCAGGAGCACGCCGAGGTTCATCCCGATCCCGGCGGGTACGATTGAGGCCACGATGATGACGACAAAGAGGAACGGGATGTTGGACCAGATCTCGATCAACCGCTGGACGAGCAGGTCGAACCAGCCGCCGAAGTAACCCATCAGGCAGCCGAGGCCGATGCCAACGACGTAGGTGAGGACCAAAAAGGCGGCGGCGAACACCAGCGCGTTGCGGAACCCGTAGACCAGTCGGGCGAGGATATCCCGGTTGATCTGGTCGGTACCGAGAAAGTTCTGGCGTGCCCAGTCGGGCGGCCGCGGGCGGAAGGTCTCCCCCGGATGGCAGTTCTCCAAGGGGTTGTAGGGCACGGGCGGCAGCAGCACCCAGTTGTTCCCCGCGGGGTCTGCGGCAAATTTCCGCCGCAGCTCGCGGTAATTCACCTCGTAGGCGTAATCGAGGCCGAACTCCTTCCCGGTGTGGATGCGCCCGTAGGTCGGGAAGTGCCACCGGCCCTCGTGCCGCACCACCAGCGCCCGGCTATTCACCAGCAGCTCCGCCGCGAGCGAGAGCACGACCGCCGTGGCCAAAATCAGGAACGACACGTAACCGCGCCGAATCGAGCGGAAGCGCTGCAGCTTCTTGCGCGTCAGCGGATCGAGGCGGAGGCGGGGCAGGTTCATCGGGGGCGCCTCACTTAAACCGGATCCGCGGGTCGATCAGCGCCACCAGCACGTCCGCCAAAATGTGCCCGAGCAAAATCAGCACCGACGACAGCAGCAGCACGCCCATCACCGTCGGGTAGTCGCGATCCACCACCGAGGTGTAACCGAGCAGCCCCATCCCATTGATGTCGAAGATGAACTCGATCAGGAAGGAGCCGGTGACCAGCACGCTGAGGTGCTGGCCGAAATGGGTGGCGATCGGGATGAGCGAGTTGGGCAGCGCGTGCCCCAGCACGGCCCGGCGGAACGTCACCCCCTTGGCCATCGCGGTGCGGACGAAGTCGGCCGCGAGGTTGTCCATCAGGTGGTTCTTCATCAGCAGGGTGACGAAGGCGAAGCTCCCCACGGTGTAGCAGACCAGCGGGAGGACGGCGTGGTGGAACAGGTCCGCCGCCTTGCCCGCGAGGCTCAGGTCGGCGAAGCCGCGGCTGACGAAGCCGCCCATCGGGAACCAGCCGAGGCGCGCCGAGAGGTACACGACCAGCAGGGCGCCGAGCGCGTAGCCGGGGATCGCGTAACCGGTGAACACCACCGCGGACGAGACGTTGTCGATCCACGTCCGGTGCCGCACCGCCTTGACGATACCGAGGGGAATGCAGACGCCGTAGACGAGAAGGGTGGTGACGAGCCCGTACAGCAGGGAGACGGGCAGGCGGTCGGCGATGATGTGGAGGACGGGCTCGTTGTAGCGGTACGAGTTGCCTAGGTCGCCGCGCACGACCTTGCCCAGCCAGAGCAGGTAGGCCTCGAGGGGCGGCCGGTCGAAGCCGTAGTAGGCCTTGAGCTGGGCCATCTGCTCCTCGGAGATCGCGCCGCTCCCGATCTGGTTGGTCTGCGCCCCGCCCGCGTCGCCCATCCGCGCTTCCATCAGGGCCCGCTCGATCGGCCCGCCCGGCACCACCCGGGTGATCAGGAAGACGATCAGCGTGATGCCCAGGAGGGTCGGGGGAATCAGCAGGAAGCGGCGGAGAAAGTAGTCCCGCAT
>JBILWD010000297.1:0-4616 GCA_044370095.1 Opitutaceae bacterium
GAAGCTGCCCCGGGGCAGGTGGCAGGGCAGGCCCGACTCGTTGAGCCGACGGACGATCACGTCGCGGCGACGATGGTACTGCTCGCGCATCCGCAGGACGTTGTCCCAGCCGTTTTTGAGGGCCTCGAGGGCGCCCTCTTGGGCGATGATGGAGGCGCACATCATCGCGTACTGGTGGACCTTCATCATCGCGTCGATCAGGGGGGCGGGGCCGCAGGCGTAACCGATGCGCCAGCCGGTCATCGCGAAGGCCTTGGAGAAACCGTGGAGGAAGATGGTGCGCTCCGCCATCCCCGGGAGGCTGGCGATGCTGGTATGGGTGCCCTCAAAGGTGAGCTCCGAATAGATTTCGTCGCTGAGCACGAGCAGGTCCTTCTCGCGGCAGAAGGCGGCAATCTCCTCCAACTGGCCGCGGGTGCAGGTGCCGCCCGTGGGGTTGCAGGGGAGATTGAGCATCAGGATCTTGGCCCCCGGCTGCCAGGCAGCGCGCAGCGCGGCGGCGGTGAGGGCGAAGTTGTCGCTGGCGAACGTGGGCACCGCGATCCCGGTCCCGTGCACCAAGGAGATGCTCGGGTGGTAGCTGACGTAGCAGGGCTGGTGGAACATCACCTTGTCGCCCGGGTTGCAGAAAGCGCGGAAAGCGAGATCGAGCGCCTCACTGACCCCGACCGTGACAATCACCTGATCGTCTGGGCGGTAAGTGACCCCAAAGTGCCGCTCCACGTAGGTGGAGATCTCGCGCCGCAGCTCGATCATCCCCAAGTTGGAGGTGTAATAGGTCTTACCCCGTTCAAGGGCGTAGATGGCGGCCTCGCGGACGTGCCAAGGGGTGACAAAGTCGGGTTCCCCCACTCCCAAGGAGATGACGTCCTGCCCCTTCATCTTCGCAACCAATTCAAAGAAGTCGCGGATCCCGCTCTTGGGGAGGCCGGCCACGTGGCTGGCCACCCACCGTTGCGCGTCGGTGCTCATACGGATGGCGTTCAGGGCGCGACGTTCAGCCGCTGCGTCTGGGAGTCGTCCGCTCCCAGCAGGAAACCCTGCTCTTTGTAGCAGCGGAGCATAAAGTGGGTGGACGTGGAAAGGACGCCCTCGATCGTGGAGAGCTTCTCGGAAACGAAGGAGGCGACCCGCTGGAGCGAGGCGCCGCGGACAAAGACCAGTAGGTCGTAGCCACCCGAAACCAGATAACACGATTCCACTTCGTCGAACCGGGCGATCCGCTCGGCTAAGCGATTGAAGCCGCCGCCCCGCTCTGGGGTAACCTTGACCTCGATCACGGCGCGCACGGCGAGAGCCGCGGCGGCCTCGCGGGAGAGGTCGAGCACCGGGCGCCAGCCGAGGAAGATCCCTTCCCGACGCAGCTGCTCCAGGTGCTGGTTCACCTCGGCCTCGGTCAGCCCAGCCACCTGGGCCAGTTGGCCGGTGGTGAGGCTACCGCCGTCGATGAGGAGCTTGAGCACTGGATTCATAGGACCTGCCGTTATCGGTCATCCCTCCCCCCTTGACGAGGACGAAGTTGCGCCGGGCGCGAGCGCCGGATTGCAACCCGCCCGAAATCGCCCCAGCTATCCCCGCTCCGATGTTCGCCTCCCTCACCGAGAAACTCACCGGCGCGCTGCGCAACCTCCGCGGCGCGGGCAAGCTGACCGAGGAAAACATGGCCGCGGCCCTGCAGGAGGTCCGCACCGCCCTGCTCGCGGCCGACGTGCACTTCCGGGTGGTCCGGGACTTCATTGATCGTGTCCAGCTCCAGTGCGTGGGCCAAGAGGTCCTGAAGGGCGTCGCCCCGGGCCAGCAGGTCATTAAGGTGATCCACGACGAGCTCGTGCGCCTGCTGGGCGAAGGGTCCACCGGCCTCACCGCCACCCGGCCATTGAAGGTCCTGCTCGTCGGCCTCCACGGCTCCGGCAAGACCACCTCTACCGCCAAGCTCGGCCGTCTGCTGCGCCGCCGCGGGGGCAAGCCGTTCGTGATCGGGGCGGATATCTACCGGCCCGCCGCGATCGACCAACTGGAGATTCTCGCGCGGCAGGAGGAACTGGGTTTCTACGCGGACCGCCAGTCCCGCGATGTGCCGGCCATCGGTGCCGCCGGCTTGGACGCGGCGCGGGCGGCAGGTGCGGATTGCATCCTCTTCGACACCGCGGGGCGGCTCCAGATCGATGCGGACCTCATCGAGGAGGTACGCCGCCTGCGGGAGCGCGTGCAGCCGGACGAAGTGCTGCTGGTGGCGGACGGCGCGCTGGGCCAGGAGGCGGTCAACGTCGCCCAAGCGTTTCACGACGCTCTGAAGCTGACGGGGCTCGTCCTGACCAAGCTGGACGGTGACACCCGGGGCGGTGCCGCGCTCTCGATCAAGGCGGTCACCGGCGTGCCGATCAAGTTCATCGGCACCGGTGAGAAAGCGGAGGATTTCGAGGCGTTCCACCCGGACCGGCTGGCGTCGCGGATCCTCGGGATGGGCGACGTGGTCTCGCTGGTCGAGAAGGCGCAGGAGAACATCGACCAGAAGGAGGCGGAGCGGATGGCCGAGAAGCTCCGGGCAGCCGATTTCAACCTCGAGGACTTCCTCGCGCAGATGCAGCAGGTGAAGAAGATGGGCTCGATGCAGAGCATTATGGGAATGATCCCGGGAATGAACGGGATGCAGTTGCCGGAGGGCGCGGACCGCCAGATGGCGCGGACGGAGGCGATCATCAAGTCGATGACCAAGCAGGAGCGCCGCAAGCCGGACATCCTCAATGGGAGCCGCCGCAAGCGGATCGCGGACGGCGCGGGCGTGAAGATTGTCGAGGTGAACCAGCTGCTGAAACAGTTCCAGCAGATGCAGCAGATGATGAAGATGATGAAGGGGGCCGGCGGGAAGAAGTTCCTCCGCCAGATGGAGGCGATGCGCGGCCGTGGCGGACCGGGCGGCCCCGGCCGGTTCTAGCGCCCAACGCGTTTTCCATCGGTCCACCCGCGGGTTGCCAAGGGCGCAGGTGCGACTCACGTTCGACTGCAGTTATGCGCCGCCCCTCGACCCCTCGTGCTTTCCTTCTGACGCTGGCCGCGGTCTGGGGGTCGCTGCCCGCCTTCGCCGCGGTTCCGGACTACGTCCGCGAGGTGAAGCCGATCCTCACGCAGCACTGCGTGCGGTGCCACGGCGCCGCGAAGGAGGAGGCGGGCTTGCGGTTGGACACGGCCGCCAATGCGCGTCTCGGCGGGGCGAGCGGGTCCGTGGTCCGCACCCCCGGCGGTCGCGAGAGCCTACTCTTGGCGGTCGTCCTCGGCACGCACGAGGACATTCCCGCGATGCCCTACAAAAAGCCCCCGCTGGGCGCCGCGGAGATCGCACTGCTTAAGGCGTGGGTCGACGCCGGTGCTCCCGCCCCGGAACAAGAGGAACCAGGCCGCTTCGAACACTGGGCCTACCGTTCCCCGGCCCGTCCGGCCGTTCCTGCCGTCGCCGCTGCGCCCGCGGGCTGGACGAGCAATCCCATCGACGCCTTTATCCTGCAGCGCCTGGCCGCCGTGAAGCTACCGCCGGCCCCGGAGGCGGACCCGGTGACGCTCCTGCGCCGCGCCGCCTTGGATCTGACCGGGCTGCCCCCCACGCCCGCGGAGGTCGATGCCTTCCTCGGGGACCGAGCCCCCGGGGCCTGGGAACGGGCGGTCGACCGCCTTCTCGCCTCCCCGCATCACGGCGAACGCTGGGCCCGTCCGTGGCTCGATGTCGCCCGCTACGGAGACTCCAATGGCTACAGCATCGATGCGCCCCGGCAGATTTGGAAGTACCGGGACTGGGTCGTGTCCGCCCTGAACCGCGACCTGCCCTACGATCAATTCATCGTCGAGCAACTGGCCGGCGACCTGTTGCCGGGGGCAACCGTGGAACAACGGATCGCGACCGGCTTCAATCGCAATACCCAGATCAATCAGGAGGGCGGCATCGACCCGGAGCAGTTCCGCATCGAATCGGTACTGGACCGTGTGAACACGTACGGCACCGCCTTCCTTGGGCTGACGGTCTCATGCGCCCAATGCCACGACCACAAGTTCGACCCCATTTCCCACCGGGAATACTATCAGCTGTTCGCCTTCTTCAACAGCAGCGTGGACGACGGCCACGGCGGCCGCCGCTCGCGCTCCACCGGCGTCCTGACCCTCTCCCCGGAGGGCCGGGTTGACGAAGGCCTCGAGGCGCGGGTCGCGGAGGCGCAGGAGAAGCTCGAGGCTCTCTTCACGGCCCACGCGGCGGCCATCGAGGCCTGGCGGCAGGCGCTGCCGGCGGAAAAGCGGGCGACCCAGCGTCCGGCCAGCGTGCGCGCCGCCCTCGACGTTCCTTGGGAGAAACAGTCCTTCGCCCAGCGCCGCAGCGTGTATCCGCTGGCCCGTCCCGGGGATGCCGACTTTAATGTGCTCTCCGCCGCGCTGACGGAACTACAGCGCGCAGTCCCGGGGGCGATCACGACGCTGGTGATGGAAGAATTGCCGGAGCCGCGCTCGAGCCACCTGTTCGTGCAAGGAGACTTCACCCGCCTCGGCGAACGCGTGGAGCCGGGCACGCCGGCCATTTTGCCTCCCCTGCGGGCCGCCGGACCGCGGCCGACCCGCCTCGACCTCGCCCGCTG
>JBILWD010000066.1:0-13699 GCA_044370095.1 Opitutaceae bacterium
CCCGATGGTGCGTAGGGACGAGAACGGGACCCCCTGCTTCAGCAGGCGGAGGATCTCGAGGAGAGGCAGCTCTCCCATCCCATACACCAGCATATCGGCGCCACTCTCGGCCAGGATTCCCGGCTTCAGCGTATCCGACCAATAGTCGTAGTGCGTGACCCGCCGCAGGCTAGCCTCGATGCCGCCGAGGAGGACGGGGACGTCGGGGTAGAGCTGCTTGAGGAGGCGCGAGTAGACCGTGGCCGCGTAGTCGGGCCGGAATCCGTGCTCGCCGCCTGGGGTGTAGGCGTCCTGGCTCCGCAGCTTCTTCGCCGCGGTGTAGCGGTTCACCATCGAGTCCATGCACCCGGAGGTGACGCCGAAGAAGAGTCGGGGCGCGCCGAACTTGCGGAAGTCGCGGAGGTCGTCGCGCCAGTTCGGCTGAGAAATAATGGCGATGCGCAGCCCCTCGCGCTCGATCAGCCGGCCGATGACGGCGGTGCCGAACGCGGGATGGTCGACGTAAGCGTCGCCCGAAACTAACACCACATCGAGTTCGTCCCAACCGCGAGCCACCGCCTCGTCGCGGGTAGTGGGCAGCCAGCGGCGGGGATCCCAGACGGGATCCTTGGCGGCGGCCGGGGCGGGTGCGGCGGGCTGGCCCGGGGACATCAGCGGGCGGGGCCGCCGCGCGGGTTATTCGGGCAGTTCACGGTCCTTAGTCTCGGGCCCCCACCAGATCGCGATCATCCCGACGAGGTAGATCGCCGCGAGCGTGGAGCCGGTCTTGGCGAAGCTGCCGTCGAAGGCCTTGATCAGGGTGGCGGTCTGCAGGCCGCCAACGGCGGCGACGATGCGCCCGAAATTGAACGCGAAACCTTGGCCGGTGGCCCGCACCGCCGTTGGGAACAGCTCCGGGAAATAAAGCGGGAAGAACCCGTAGAAGGAGGCGGTGACCCCACCCGCGATGAAGGCGGCAATCAGGAAGCCGGAGCCGAAAGCGGCGTTACCCAAGTAGAAATACAGGGCCGACGCGATTGAGCCGACGCAGAGCACGGCGTAGGTAATCCGCCGGCCGAAGCGGCCCGCCGCGACCGCGGCGATGATCGTCGCCACGATCGCGCCGAGGGATGTGGCCAGCTGGGTCTTCTCCTTCGCGAAATGCTTTACCGTGGCCGTGTCCGGCATCAGCTCAGCCGCCCAGCGCGGCGCCCACTGGATCGAGCCCCACGTGCCGAGCAGTGCCACGCCCGCGAGGACCGCCCCGAAGAGCATACTGCGCACCACCTCGGACTGCGTACCGGGCTTGAGTCCGCCCGCGGCCACCGCGCGCGCGAGGTACTGCTTCACCGGGAACAGGTAACCCCACAGCGCGATCGCCAAGCCGATGATCGTGATCAGCGTGGCCCAGGTCCAATGCAACTTCGACAGGGCCGGGGACCAGACGCCGATGATGACCAGCGCGGCGAGGCAGGCGACTAGCACGCCAAGCAGGTCGGACTTGCTCCAGTGCGAGGTCGAGCCCTTGGCGTTCTCCTCCACCCACTTCTCGGACTCGCCCACGAAAAGGCGGATGAAGAAGATGAGCAGCGCCGGGAAGGCGCCGCTGATCATCAGGAAGCGCCACGCCGAGTTCGCGAGCAGGCTCTGGGTGGCGGCCTCGGAGAGTCCGATCCCACGCAGCATCACTTCGACGCCCCCGATGAAGCCCACGAGTCCCATACTCAGCAGCGCCACCAACAGGAAGCCGACGTTCGCCGCCGCGCCGATCAGGCCAGCGATCAGCGCCCGTGACTTGCCGGGCCAGACCTCGTTGACCAGCGCCACACCGAGCGACCACTCGCCGCCCATTCCGAGGGAGGCGATGAACCGCAGCGCCGCGATATGCCACGCCTCGGTGGCGAACCCGCAGAGACCGGTGAAGATCGCGTAGGTGAAGATGCTGAGCGACATCGCCCGCACGCGGCCGATCTTGTCGCCAAGCCAGCCGAAGAGCACCCCGCCGCTGGCGGCGCCCACCAGGAACACCGCGATGATCGCGCCGAACCAGGCGGCCGTGTCGCCCGCAGGGGCGTTGGGCCCGAGTAGATCCTTTAGGGCCGGCTGGCCGATGAGCGGAAACAGGCCCATCTCAAACCCATCGAACATCCACCCCAGAAAGGCGGCGATCAGGGTCATATACTTGGCGCGGTTGGAATCGACGGGGGGCTTCATGCGGGGTCGGATCGGTGGGTAAATGAGGGCGAACGCGCGCCGGAACGTCCAGAACGCCGCCCTAGGCTCCGGCCCGCCACGAAAATTGCAAGCGCCGCCGGCGGCCCGGCCGGGGATTGATCTCCGGGATTGCGCCTCCCCCCGCCCTTCCCCTCTCTTCGGACACAGTATGTCCGCCCCCTCCGTCGAAAACGTCGTCATCATCGGCACCGGCTGCGCCGGGCTAACGGCAGCCATCTACACCGGCCGCGCGAACCTCGCCCCGCTCCTCCTCGAGGGCCCGCTGCCGGGCGGGCAGCTGACCACCACCAGTGAGGTGGAGAACTTCCCCGGGTTTCCTCACGGCGTGGACGGCTTCCAGCTGATGCAGAACCTGCGCGAGCAGGCCACCCGCTTCGGCACCCGGTTCGAGCAGGTGCTGGTCGACCGCGTTGATTTCACCTCCCAGCCGCGGAAGCTCTTCGCCGGCGAGCGCGTCATCCTCGCCCGCGCCGTGATCATCGCCACCGGCGCCTCCCCGCGGATGACCGGGATCCCCGGCGAGAAGGAGCTCTACGGCGGCAAGGGCGTCACGACCTGCGCGACCTGCGACGGTGCCTTCTACCGCAAAATGGACGTCGCGGTGATCGGCGGGGGTGACAGCGCTGCCGAGGAGGCGCTGTTCCTCACCCGCTTCGCCTCCCGCGTCTACCTCGTCCACCGCCGCGACACCCTGCGCGCGTCGAAGATTATGGCCGACCGAGTGACGCGCCACGAAAAGATCACCTGCGTCTGGGACAGTCTGCCCGTGGCGGTCGAGGGCGTCGCGGAGGGCGCGGTTAGCGGGTTGCGCGTGCGGAACTTAAAGAGCGGGGTCGAGCAGGTCCTAGCGGTGAAGGGCATTTTCGTCGCGATCGGACATCTGCCGAACACGGGGCCGTTCGCGCCGCCACTGGAAGTGGACGAGCAGGGCTATTTTAAGCCGGCCCCGGGCTCCGCAGTGCGCACCAATATCCCGGGCGTGTACGTCGCGGGCGACTGCGCCGACCACGTCTACCGGCAGGCGATCACGGCCGCCGGGATGGGTTGCGCCGCCGCGATCGAGGCCGAGCGCTGGCTCGCCGGGCACGGCGACTGAGCCGTGGAACTGCCCCCCGAGATCGCCGCCCTCCACCGCGAACTGGGCATCCCGGCGGACTACGCCGCGCGCCGCGGCCTGCCTTTCCACGCCGAGTCGCCCGAAGAGGAACTGGTCCGCGTGGACCGCGGGGAGGTGGACCCGCCCGTGCGCCTGCGGCCCGCGCCTGCCGCGGCTTGGCACCGGCTGGAGGCGAGTGCGGCGCTCGACGGCATAGAATTACTGCCGGTCTCCGGCTTCCGTTCCGTGGCGCGGCAGACCGAGATCATCCGGCGGAAGCGGGCCGCGGGGCGCCCGCTGGAGGACATCCTGCGCCTCATCGCGGCGCCGGGTTTCAGCGAGCACCACTCGGGCCGCGCGATCGATATCGGCTGCCCGGGCTACACGGACCTCGAGGAGGATTTCGCCGACACGCCCGCCTTCCGGTGGCTGGTGCAGCACGCGCCGCAGGCCGGCTTCCGGCTCTCCTACCCGCGCGGCAACCCTTCGGGCATCGGTTACGAGCCCTGGCACTGGTACTGGGTCGGCGAACCCGCGGGCTGATGCCCGCGGCCGGGGCTCACTTGTGATCCCAAGGGAAACGCACCGCCGCCCGCGGGTGTTTCCAGACCTCGAAGACGGAGAACATCTTGCCCGGATTGAGGATGCCCGCCGGGTCCAAGGCCCGCTTCACCGCCTGCATCGCCCGGATCTGCGCCGGCGAATGCTGGATCCGCAGGAAGGGCGTCTTCGCCAAACCGATCCCGTGCTCGCCGGAGATCGCACCCCCGAGGGCGACGACCTCCGTCATCAGCCGTCGGACCGCGCGTTCGGCGGCCCGCCGTTCCCGCGCCACGGCCTGGTGATACATAATGTTCACGTGCAGGTTTCCGTCCGCGAGATGACCGAAGGTCGGGATCGCAAGGCCCGACTCCCGCCGGAGCCGGACCAGGAACCGCGCCAGCGCGAGGTAGCTTCGCATCGGCACCACGACATCCTCATTCAGCTTCGCGTCGCCCAGCTCGAACATCGCACCGGAGCATTTACGGCGGACCGCCCAAAGTTGCTCCGCCTCCGCGCGGGAACGAGCCGCTCGATGGGCCTGCGCGTGCGCTTCCGCCCACGCCCGCACCAGCGGTCGCAGCTCGCGCAGCTCGCCGCGGGAACCGGCGAATTCGAGCAAAATCACCGCGCGTCCAGGCTGGCCGGGGAAAACCGCCTGACCGGTCGCTCGCTCCGCACAGCGCACACTGTCCCGGTCAAGGAACTCGCAAATCGTCGGCTGCACCCGCGCGCGGAACAGGGCCAGCGCCGCCCGCAGCGCCGCCGCCTCGTCGCGGAAGGAAGTCAGCAAAGTCCAGCGCTCCGCCGGCCGCGGCAGGAGCTTTAGCACCGCGCCGGTCACGACTCCGAGCATTCCCTCGGCCCCGATCCAGAGGTCGCGCAGGTTGAAGCCGGCGGAAAACTTCTTGGTCGGGGTGCCCCATTCCACCTCCTCGCCGGTGGGCAGGTAGCCGCGCAGAGAGATCACGAAGTCGCGGGTGACACCGTGCTTGCCCCCGTGCATCCCGCCCGCGTTGCAGGCGATGTTGCCGCCGATGGTGCAGTACTCCCGCGAGGAGGGGTCGGGCGGATAAAACCAACCGACGTCATCGGCGGCCCGCTGCAGTGCGGCCACGTTGGCGCCGGCCTGCACGTGCGCCATCCCCGCCTCCGCGTCGATGCGGATGGCGTCGAGGGCCAACAGATCAAGGACCCAGCCCCCGTGAATGGGCACGGCCGAGCCGGTGAGCGTCGTACCGCGGCCCCGGGTCGTCACCGGAACTCGGTACCGGTTCGCGAGAGCAAGGACCACCCCGACGTCGGCCTCGCGACGCACGCGGATGCGTGCCTCCGGCAGGAAGGAAAGCTTGGATCCGTCGAGACCCGCTTCGGCCAGCTCGGCCTCGTCCGTCCGAACCACGCGCGCCCCGAGTCGGCGCCGCAGGGCGGCGGTGGCGGCGGGAAAGCGCTTCATCGCGGGCGCGCTCAAGCGCTAAACCGCCCCCGATAGGCCCAGAGGCCGAGGGCCGGGTTGGAGATGTAGAAGATGCGCTCGCCGTCGGGCAACGTATTCCAGCCGTCGCGGAGCCGCGCGGGGTCGTAGCGCCGGGTAGTCTCAGCGAGGTCCGCCCATTTGAAACCGACGCCCTCGATCTCGGCGCGCGAGAGGTGGCCCGGGCAATAGGTGATCCCAAAGCGGCCCTCGCTCGAGCCGTGGATCAGGTGAGCGGCGGCGCTCAGGTTCTGCTGGAGCTCCGGATTCGCCCGGGTCGCCGCTAGGGTAGACGGCGTGCCCCGGTAGCCGTACTTGCGGATGAGCCGGTCGATCTCGTGGTCCTCGCCGAACTCGCGCAGCCCGGGGGCAAGGATGACAAGTTCACCGCCGTCGGCCATCGCCATCCGGGTGCGGTAGACCGCCTTGTTGCCGAGCCAAGTGCTCTTGAATTCGGCCGGATCGAGATGAACCACCACCTTCTCGAGCGGGGCCTCCAGCATCTCGAAGTTAACCTCCAGCGAGAGCGCGGCCGCGCGGTTGAACACCTCCGCGTCATCCCCGATGAAGAGCCCGCGGACCTCCAGCGCCCCGCTCGCGCCTCGGGCCACCACGGTGTGGACGTAGACGATTGGGAGGTGCTTGGTGAAGTGCTCGCCGGCGTAGTTCAGGATGCGTCGGACGGGAGTGTCCGCGCGGCCCATCATCCGCTCCATCCCGTAGGCGGCGCCAACGAAATGGCTCTTATTGATTCCCTCCACCCCGCCCGTGCCGACGAAGATATTCTTGTTGTAGTTGGCCATCCCGATGACCTCGTGGGGCACCACCTGGCCGATCGATAGGATGAGGTCGTGGCCGCCCTCGGCAATGAGGTTAGCGACCTGGGCCGGCCACGGGAACTCCACCGCGCCCTCGGAGACCGTCCGAACGAATTCCGCGGGCACCGTGCCTACCGTGTTGATGCCGGTGCGCCAGTTGTGCACCCGGAAGCGGTCGGCCGGCACGGTCGGGAACATCTCGTGCAACTGCTCCGGCGTCATCGGCGAATGCGTGCCCAGCGCGGGCAACACGTCCGTGAGGCGGTCGCCGTAGTACTCGTGGACGAGGCAGGTCAGCGGGCCAGCCTGAGAGTGAAACCGAGTGAAGTCCGGCGGGACGGCCAGCACGCGGCGGCGGGGCCCTAGGCGGTCCAGCGCGGCGCGCACGCCGGCGCGAAGGTCTTCAGCGGTGAGTCGGTCGGTCGCGGAGCCGCGGGCGAAGTAGAGCATGAAAAAGGGCGGCCGTGAACGGGCCGCCCGGGGAGGTTGCGCGCCGGCTGGCGGCGGTCAACTCAGCGTTGGATACGTGCGGAGCCGCCCTTCGCAAAGGCCTGCACCTGCTCGACCGTCGCCATCGTGGTGTCGCCGGGGAAGGTGGTCAGCAGCGCGCCGTGGGACCAGCCCAGGTTCACCGCCTCCTGCTCCGAGGCCCCGGACAGCAGCCCGTAGATGAAGCCCGCGGCGTAGCCGTCGCCGCCGCCCACGCGGTCCACCACGTCGAGCTCACAGGTCGGGGACTGGTAGGTCTTGCCGTTCATCCAAGCGACCGCGCCCCAAGTGTGGCGGTTCGTCGAGTGCACTTCCCGCAGGGTGGTGGCGACCGCCTTGACGTTGGGAAACTTGCGCACGGCCTTCTCGATGAGCGCGAAGAACGCGGAGGGATCGAGCTTGGACTTCGACTCTACGTCTTGCCCCTCGATGCCGAGGCCCTTCTGCAGGTCCTCCTCGTTGCCGACCAACACGTCGACGTTCCGGACGATGCGGCCGAGCACGTCGAGGGCCTTGGACTGGCCGCCCCAGATGTCCCAGAGCTTCGCGCGGTAGTTGAGGTCAAAGGAGGTCACGGCCCCGGCAGCCTTGGCGGCCTGCATCGCCTCGACGATCAGCTCGCCGGTGGTCTCGGAGAGCGCCGCGAAGATGCCGCCGCTGTGAAACCAGCGCACCCCGGGCCCGAAGATCTCGCCCCAGTTAAAATCGCCCGGCTTGAGCTGCGCCGCCGCCTCGTTGCTGCGGTTGTAGAACACGACCGGAGCGCGCACGCCCTGGCCGCGGTCGCTGTACACCGTGGCCATATTCGGCCCGCGGACGCCATCGTGCTTGAAACGCTTGTAGAACGGCCGCACCCCCATCGCCCGCACCCGCTCCGCGATCAGATCCCCGATGGGGTAATCGACCATCGCCGAGGCGATGCCAGTATTCAGTCGGAAACAATCGGCCAAGTTGGCCGCGACGTTAAACTCACCGCCACTCACGTGGATGTCGCAGTGGTTCGCCTTCCGGAACGGGATGATACCCGGGTCGAGGCGATGAATCAGGGCCCCGAGCGACACGAAGTCGAGGGCGCCAGAGGGACGAAGGTTGAGACCGTGGTTCATAGGCATCTGGGAAGGATTGGGACGGAGGAGGTCGGCGGAACACCGCGTCGCCTCCACCTTGTTTGGTCGGCGAGGCTCGCCGCCGGCGGGCCGCTGGGTCAAGAGCAGACCCTCGGCCGGGCCACACCGCCTCAGGCGGCCAGCGGCCGCTCCTCCCGCCGCCAGGTCGAGGGGGGCCACCCATCCGGATCCGGCGGCGGCAGCCCGGGATCCTCGTCCGGACCGGGCGGGGCCTGCTCCGCCTCATCGCGTAGACGCTGCTGACGGCGGGCCACCTGGCGGTGGGAATCCCAAAGGCCAAAACCGGTGCGACGGGCGGGTTGCGGGTTCATCGCATCACTTTACCCCCGGGGTGGGACATCCGTCGGCCCATCCTACCCGAACTTGCGCCCCGATCCCGGATGGGACAACCTGCAGGGATGCCCCCCGCCGGCGCCCCCCCTTCCCCTCCCCCGGGCGCTGACCCAGCTAAGGCGCCGACCAGCGATCGGCGCGAGGCCGTGGTCGCGGCCGTGGCCACCGCCGTTGGCCTGATGGCGGGAACCCTTCCCAAACGCGAGTTTGCCGGACCGGTGCTGCGGCTGCTGGGCGAGGCCAGCGGCGTCAGCCGGGTCTACCTCTTCGATTTCCAACGCAAGGCCAACGGCCGCTACCTCGTTACGCAACGTTACGAGTGGACCGCGCCCGGCATCTCCCCCCAGATCGACAATCCCGATCTGCAGGGGCTGGATATGATCGATGCCGGCTTTGGCCGCTGGCAGGAGATCTTGTTGCGGGGCGAACCGGTGGTGGGCGAGATCGCCGAGTTCCCGCCGTCGGAACGGCCCGTCCTTGAGGCGCAGCAGATCCTTTCCCTGCTGGTGCAACCCGTCTTCGCCGGGAACCGCATCCATGGGATGATCGGCTTCGACGCGTGCACGCCCCGGGCGCCGTGGGAGAGCTTCGAAGTCTCGGTCCTGCGCATCGCCGCGCAGGCGTGGGGCGCCGCCGTGCTACGCGAGGAGCACGACGCCCAGCTGCGGCATATGCAGCGGATGGAGGCGATGGGGCGGATGGCGGGCGGCGTGGCCCACGACTTCAACAACGTCCTCAGCGTGGTTGGCGGAGCGGTCGAGGCGCTGCAAGGGAACGGTGCGGCCCCCGTCCCCACGGCCAACGACCGCTACGGCCGGATCCTCCGCCACGCCCTCGACCAAGGGCGGGGGCTGACCCGCCGGTTGCTTGACTTCAGCCGCCCCGACAGCGGTCAGGCGCGGGAGTTGGATCTCGGCGAGATGGTCACGCGCGCGCTTCCGCTCCTACGTCAAGCGGCCGGCAGCCAAGTCCGCGTGGAACTCGGCCGGACCCCGGCGCCCCGCGTCCGGATCGACCCCGTGCAATGCGAGCAGGTGCTGCTCAACCTCGTGATCAACGCGCGCGACGCGATGCCCAAGGGCGGCCGGGTACGGCTGGAGGTCGGCCCGGATCCCGGGGCCACCGCGGAGCCCGCGGGCGCCGGTGGAAGGACACTGTTGCGTGTCACGGACAACGGTCCGGGCATCCCGCCAACCCTTCGCGACCAGATCTTCGAACCTTTTTTTACCACCAAGGCGGCGCGTGGCGGGACCGGGTTGGGGCTTTCCACCGCGTACGCGATCATCACCGCCCACGGCGGTACCCTGCGGCTGGGGCCCGCCGGCGGCACCGGCGCGGAGTTCCTCATCTCCCTGCCCGCCGCGGGGCCCGCGCGCCCCCGCCGCGCGCGCGCCGCAGGTTGACCCGCGCGCGCCCCGCGCCCTAGCTTCCGGGGATCTCCGTATGAGCCTTCCCCTCAAGCCGGCCGGATCCACGGCCTTCGACCAAATCTCCCTCGGCGAAGTGATGCTGCGCCTCGATCCGGGCGAGGGGCGCATCCGCTCCGCCCGCGAGTTCAAGGTCTGGGAGGGCGGCGGGGAGTACAACACCTCGCGCGGCCTCCGGAAGTGCTTCGGCCTCCGCACCGCGGTCTGCACCGCGTTCGTCGACAACGAGGTGGGGCACCTCGTCGAGGACTGCATCCTCCAAGGGGGCGTCGCGACCGATTTCATCCACTGGCGCGAGGACGATGGCATCGGCCGGACCGTGCGCAACGGGCTGAACTTCACCGAGCGCGGCTTCGGCATCCGCGGGGCCGTGGGCAACTCGGACCGGGGCAACACCGCCGCCTCGCAGCTCAAGCCCGGGGACTTCGACTGGGACCGCATCTTCGGGCAACTCGGCACGCGCTGGTTCCACACCGGGGGCATCTTCGCCGCGCTTTCGGCCTCGACGGCGGCGCTCGCCATCGAGGCGGTCCAGGCCGCCAAGCGCCACGGGGTGATCGTCAGCTACGACCTGAATTACCGCCCCTCCCTCTGGAAGACCATCGGCGGCCTGCGGAAGGCCCAGGAGGTCAACCGCGAGATCGCCCGCCACGTGGACGTGATGATCGGCAACGAGGAGGACTTCACGGCTTCCCTCGGGTTCGAGGTTCGCGGGGCGGACCACGCGCTCTCCCGGATCGAGACGGAGGCCTTCCAGGAGATGATCGCGACCGCAGTGCGCGAGTTCCCCAACTTCAAGGTGGCCGCGACCACGCTCCGGCGCGTGATCACCGCGACGCGCAACGACTGGTCCGCGCTCCTCTGGCACGAGGGCAAGTTCCACGCGAGCCGGCCCTACCCGGAACTCGAGATCCTCGACCGGGTCGGCGGCGGTGACAGTTTCGCGTCGGGCCTGCAGTTCGGTTTCCTCGAGTTCAACGACGCGCAGAAGGCGGTCGACTACGGTGCGGCCCACGGCGCCCTCGCCTCCACCACCCCTGGGGACACCTCGATGGCCACGCGGCGCGAGGTGGAGAAGCAGATCGGCGGCGGCGGCGCCCGGGTGGTGCGCTGAACCGCGCCGCCCCGATGAGCCGGGAGACCTGTTACCGCTGCTTCTGGCCCCGGCCCCTCTGCTGGTGCCCTTCGCTGGTGCCAATGGCCACCCGCACCCGCTTCGTGTTCCTGATGCACCCGAAGGAATACAAGCGGGAGAAGGCGGCGACCGGCCGCTTAACCCACCTGTGCCTCCCGCACAGCCGCATCCTCATGGGGGTGGGCTTCGAGGAGCACCCGGAGCTGCGCGCCCTGCTGGCGGATCCGGCGCTGCATCCGGTGCTGCTGTTCCCCGGCGCCACGGCGCTCAACCTGTCCACGGCGGCCGCAACCGGCGCGCCGGCGCTCGCCGACCTGCGCACCCGGCTCGCCACGCGCACGCTCGTCGTGTTCATCCTGGATGCCACCTGGGCGCTGGGCCGGAAGATGCTGCGGCTGAGCCCGGTGCTCCAGGCCTTGCCGCGGCTCATGTTCACCCCCGCGGCGCCAAGCCGTTACGTGATCAAGCAGCAGCCGCATCCGGACTGCCTCTCGACCTTGGAGGCGACGCACGAACTGCTCACCGCGCTCTCCGCGGCCGGCCTCGATGACTACCCGCTGCCGGCCCAATTGCCCGCGGTGTTCGATCGTTTGCAGGCCTTCCAGCTCCAGTGCGCCGCCGACCCCGGACGCGTCGGCTACCGCCACCGTCCGTACAAGACGCCGGCCGAACGTCGCCCCAACACGGGCGCGAGCGGCCGACGCCGGCGGAAACTCTTCGATCTACCCTCCGGCGAAACCTCCGGAAGTCTGCGCGCGGCGGAGTCTAGCCCGCCTTGACCGCGTGCAGCGCGAGCTCGCGGCACTGCTTGAGATCGGTCTTGCCCGTCCCAAGCATCGGAATCCGCTCCACGCGGTGAACGATTTTGGGCACCCAGAGATTCGGTAGCCCACGCTCGGCCAGCCGCGCGCGCAGCTGCTCGGGCGTCACCGCTTGGGTGGTCAGCAAGACGAGCGCCTCGCCCTTCGCCTGGTCGGGGATGCCGGTTACGTACACCACCGGCTGTTCCGACTGATCCCAGCCGAAGGCTTCGACGATGCGCATCTCCACCGTCCCGTGGGGCACCATTTCGCCGGCAATCTTAGAGAAGCGCGACAACCGACCCTCGATGTAAAGGAAGCCATCCTCGTCAAAACGTCCGAGGTCGCCGGTGACGAACCAACCACGGCAAAACGCCTGCCGGGTCTTGCCAGGATCGTCGAGGTAGCCCGCGAAAACGTTGGCGCCACGCAAAAGGATCAAGCCCGTCGAAGTCTCGGGGCGCTCCTCCATCGTCTCGGGATCAACGATGCGAGCGGTGAGACCCGGCAGGAGGCGGCCCACCGAGCCCGCGCGTTTCCCCGCCTGCGGCTCGTTGGTGGAGAAAACGATCGGGGGGTCCGGCTGGGTTATGTTCGTGGCCGGGGAGGTCTCGGTGAGACCGTAACCCTGCTGGATATCGATGTGGTACTGCCGCAGGAAATCGGCCTGGAGGTCATCCGGCAGGCGCTCGGCCCCGGTGACGACGAGGTCGAGGGAGCGCAATTCTGCCGGCTGCGCTTTCTTCAGGATCGGACGGATAAAGGTGGGCGCCCCGACCATCACCTGCACCTGCTCGGCCGCGATCGCGTCGATGATCCGCCGGGTGTCGAGCGGGCTTGGCACCGTGACCACGCGGCTGCCGCGGAGGATGGGGTACCAGAGGGTGACGGTGAAGCCGAAGCTGTGGAAGATCGGGAGGCAGCCGAGCACCGAGGACCTCGCGGGAAGAATCGAGAGCGAAGAGATCTGGTCGCAGTTAGCGAGGAGGTTGCGGTGCGTGAGTACGACGCCCTTGGGCTCGCCCGAACTGCCGCTGGTGAAGAGCAGTCCGGCCTCCTCACGGTCGCCGATTCGCGGCAGGCCGAGCAGGTTGGCGCAGACTTGGTTTGGCAATAGCCACGCGGCGAGCAGCCACGGCAGCATCGCACGACGCCCGCCTGCAGCCTCGATCTCGGCCCGGAGATCGAGCGTTCCCGCCGGCCACGGGAACGCGGGCACTTTCTCCTGCATCGCCTTCGCGGACAGCACCGTCTCGATCCCGGCTATCCGCAGGCTCGCGAGGACCGCGTCGCGCCCCGCGGTGAAGTTGAGGTTCACCGGTACCTTGCCGGCCATCACCACCGCGAGGTTGGCGATGAAGCCGCCGGCGCCGGGCGGCAGGACGATGCCGACCCGCTGGCCGGGGACCCGCTCCCGGAGGCGCCGCGAGAGGAGGGCGGCAGCGGCGAAGATCTGGGCGCTGGAGAGGGCTCGGCGGTCGGCCGTACGGTCAATGACCAGAATCCGTCCCGGCTGCTTCGTGAGGGCACGAACCGATTCGCGGCCCAAGTGCCTGCGGAGCGTCGGTCGCTCTTGAAACGCACGTTCGCCCAGATCGAGAAGCTCACGCCGCGCCCACTCCACCCCAGCCTGGGCCGCGGGCTGCGGACGGCCGAACGCCACGTGGACGGGCGTCGGCAGGAGGCGGGGCGATTTCCACAGGCACTTATTGCCGGCGAAGGAGAAAATCGATCCCCACAGGCCGTCGACCGCTGCCGCGACCACGGATACGCCCGCCCGCGCGGCGATGACCTCGAAACCACGATGCAACCGCATCAACTGCCCAGTCCGGGAGATGTGACCCTCCGGACAAATGCAGACCACCTCACCGCGCCGGAGCGCCTCGACGGCCCCGTGCATTCCCGAGCGCGGCTGGGCGGCGGAGATGCCGATGCTACCCGAGCGCTCGAAGCACCAGTTTAGGAACCCGTTGCGCCGCAGCCAGTGGTGCGCGACGAACCGGATCGGCCGCGGGCAGGCGAGCTGCAGCACCACCACGTCGACATAGGAGAGGTGGTTAGCGATCAGCAGGACTCCTCCTCGGGTGGGAAAATCTTCCAGCCCGGAGGTCCGGACCCGGTAAAGCAGCCGCGCCACGAGGTGCGCGAACAATTCAAGGTACAGCGGCAGGAAGGATCGACGGCGGAACATCGGCGGGCGACGGGGCGGGTGGGGCTGGGGGGCTTGTTGGGGAAAGCTTCGCGAC
>JBILWD010000298.1:0-4608 GCA_044370095.1 Opitutaceae bacterium
CGGCGCCTTGGGCACGGGATTTGCCTCGCCGGTGAGGGCGGACTCGTCGCTGGCGCTGCGGCCCGTCGACACGCTGCCATCGGCGGCGAAGGCCTGGCCCGGGCGGACGCGCAAGCGCTGGCCGGGGCGGATCGTTTCCACCGGGACCTCGCGTTCCCGGCCATCGGGATCGAGCAGCGTCGCCTGCTTCGGGGCGGATTTCAGGAGGGAACCAACCTCGCGCTGGGTCCGGTGGAGGGCGTACCCCTCCATCGCGCCGGAGGCGGAGAAAAGGAAGAGCAGCAGGACCGCCTCACCCCAGGCGCCGATGAGGACCGCACCGGTCGCGACCGCCAGCATCAGGAAGTGAATGTCGATCGCGCGTTGCCGGAGGCTCGCCCAGGTATCGATCGCGGCGTCCCAGGCGCCGGCCGCGAGGGCGAGCAGGAACAGGCCCCGCGCAAGCCAGGGCCATTCCGGAAGAAAGTGGCCGGCGGCAGAGGCGGCGAGGCCGGCGGCGCCGCAGAGCGTGGCGAGCAGGGCGAGGAGCTTCCATTCCTGTTCCTCGGGCGCGGCCTCGGCGCGGATCTCTGGCCATTCCAGCTCGCGCCAGAGCCAAAGTTTTTCGGCGGTGGGCCCGGCGAGGCGCCCGAGCTCGGTCACCCCGCCCTCGCGCCGGAGACGGAATCCCGCGGGGGCTGGGCCGGGAGCCTCCGCGCCGCGGGCCGTGACGGCGGCGATGGTGGCGGCGAGGCGCTCCTCCAGGCCCGGAACCGGCGCGCGTCCCCAGGTGGCGACCGACACTCGGCGCGAGACTGGGTCGACGCGCACGGCGTTGACCCCCGGTTCCTCTTGCAGGAAGCGGGCCAGCCCGGCGCTCCATTCCGCCCCGGTCCCTGGTTGCTCGCTCATCGCCGGACGATGCGCGCGCGGGCACCGGGCGGCAATTTCAATTGCGGGCCGGGACCAGCCGGGGCTTCCTTGCCGCCCCGCGATGATCGGCCTCCGCGATGACACCGATTCCAGTCTGCCGCCGCCGGCCCTCGCGCCGGAGCTGGCGGCGCGCACCTTCGCGGCGGAGGGCTGGTTGCGTGGGGCTCTCGGGCTGGAGCACCGACCCCAGCAAGAGGAGATGGCGCGGGCCGTGGCCGGGGCCCTGGCCGACGACGAGCCGCTCCTGTTCGAGGCGGGCACGGGCGTGGGCAAGTCGCTCGCCTACCTCGTGCCGGGCATCATCCACGCCGTGGACCAGTCGCGGCCGCTGATTGTCTCTACCCACACCATCGCACTGCAGGAGCAGTTGGAGGAGAGCGACCTGCCGAAGTGCCGGCGGCTCTTCCGCGGCACGCCGGAGCTCGCGCGCTACGCGGACTTCCGCGCCACCGTGCTGGTCGGCAAGGGCAATTACCTTTGCACCACCCGGCTCGGCCACGCCTTGGCCGAACGCGCGACCCTGCTCGCTGACGCCGAATACGATGAACTGCAGCGCCTGGCGGCGTGGGCGGAAGAAACCCGGACGGGCCTGCGACACGAATTACGCCCGCCGCCCCGCGCGGAGGTGTGGGACGTCGTGAGCGCAGATTCCTCGGCCTGCTCGCGCAAGCATTGCGACGGGGACCGCTGCTTTTACCAGCAGGCCCGCGCGCGCCTCCGCCAGGCCAACGTGGTCATCGTGAACCACGCGCTGCTCTTCGCCCTCATCAATGCCGGGGGCGCGCAGGCGCAAGGCGCGGCGGCCGACGCCCGCGGAGTGCTGCTGGCCGATGACTTCGTGGTGCTGGACGAGGCGCACACCGTGCCCGAGGTCGCCACCGACCACTTCGGCCTCAGTCTCTCCAGTTACAGCGTGGACCGGGCGCTGAAGTACCTCCACAATCCTCGCACGCGCCGGGGGCTCCTGCGGCGCCTCGGGGATCCGACGGGGCCCCAACTGGTGGTCGACGCCCTCGCGGCAACGGAGGAGTTCTTCGCCTCGATCGCCGATACCCTACTCGCGGCGCGGAGCGTCGTCCGCCTGCGCCAACCGGAACCCGTGGCACCGGTGCTGGAGGGACCACTCGGGGCCCTTGAGCGCTTGCTGGCGGAGCGGGCGGACCGGATGGAGGAGGGGCGCGACCGAGATGAACTGATGGAGCAACGGCAGCGGCTGAAGGGCATTCAGGGCGGTCTGACGGAATGGCTGAGCCTAGGCGCGCCGGGGCACGTGTACTGGGCGGAGCGGTCTGGGCGGCAGCAGACGATTGTGACCCTGCGCAGCGCCCCGCTGGAGATCGCGCCGGCCCTGCGGCAACACCTGTTCGGCCGGCGGACCTCCGTGGTGTGCACCAGCGCCACCCTCGCCTTGGGCGGCCAGGTGGGGGCGTTCGCCCAGCGGCTAGGCGCGGGCGATGCCCGCACGGGCCTCGTGCGCTCCCCGTTCGATTACGCGCGGAATATGCGGGTGTACGTCGCCGCGGACGTACCCCTGCCGTCCGCCAAGGACGCCCGCCTCGCCCTCGATATCTTGGGGGACTACGTGGCCTTTTGCTGCACCCGGGTCCGCGGGGGTTCCCTTGTCCTCTTCACCAGCTACTCGGACCTGCGCGCGGTGGCCCAGACCCTTGAGCCGGTGCTGCGGGCGGAGGGGCGGCCGCTCCTCTGTCAGGGCGCGGACCTGTCGCGTACCGAGCTGACCCGTCAGATGCGCGCCGCGGGCAATGCGGTGCTGCTGGGCACGGACAGTTTCTGGACCGGGATCGACGTTCCCGGCGACGCGCTGGCGCAGGTGATCATTACCCGCCTGCCGTTTGATCCGCCGGACCATCCGGTGACGGAGGCGCGCTGCGACCACCTGCGCGAGGAGGGCGGTAACCCGTTCCAGGAGCTCACGCTGCCCGACGCCTTGATGAAGTTCCGGCAGGGGGTGGGCCGGCTGATTCGTTCGGCCTCGGACCGGGGGGTGATCACCCTGTTGGATTCCCGGGTGCTGGCGAAGACCTACGGCCGGCTCTTCCTCGATTCGCTCCCGCAGCCGGCGTTCACGCCGCTCACCCGGGCGAACCGGGAGGAGAAATTTCGTCCTTTCGCCTGAGCGCCGCCGACTGTTAACCTTTTTCGAATGCTCACCCTGCACGCCGCCGCTGCGACCGACATCGGGCGGGTGCGCCGAGAAAACCAGGACCGCTTTCTGCTCGATGCCGCCGGGCGGCTGTTCGGCGTGGCGGACGGGATCGGCGGGTTGCCCGGGGGCGCGGAGGCCGCCCAGCTCGCGGTGGAGGCCTTTGCCCGCTGGATGGCGGCGGATGGCTCGGCGGACCCCGACTTGGCGGCGGCGCTGCGAGAGGCCAACGATTCCGTGGCCTTGCTCGGCCGGCGCATCAGCCCCGCGGTCGGCATCGGCACCACCTTGACCGTCGGCAGCCTGACCGGCAACGCGCTGCGCCTGGCCCACGTCGGGGATTCTCGCTGCTACGGCTGGCGCGGGGGCGCGCTGGAGCTGCTCACCGAGGATCACTCGGTCGAGAATGAAGCGCGGCGCCGCCGGGCGAAGGGGGAAAAGGTCTACTTTCAGGCGTCGCAGCGCGGGGCCCTGACCCGCTGCATCGGGCAACCGCCCCCCCTGGAGGTGGATGTAATCGTGCGCCCGATGCTCGCCGGGGACCGCTACGTCTTCTGCACCGACGGGATCTCGCGCTTAGTCGCGGATCTGGAACTGCGCGACCTGCTGGCGACGACCGAGGTGCCGCAGGACGTGGTCGACCGACTGGTGGAGGTGGCGCTGCGGCGCGGCGGACCGGACAACGCCACGGCGGTGGCGGTCTACGTGGAGGCCGGATGAGCGGGCCTTCGCGCCGGGAACATTTTGCCGCGCTGGTCGCGCGCCAGCCGGGGAATGAGCTCTTCCGGTTCAGCTTGGCGCAGGCCCTGGTGGCCGAAGGTCGGACGGAGGAGGCGCTGGTCCACTTTCAAACCTGCGCGGAGGGCAAGGTGGACTGGATGATGCCGAGGATTCTGCTGGGCAAGGCGCTCCTCGGGCTGGGCCGCCGGGAAGAGGCGCGGTCGTGGCTGGAGTCGGCCCTGCGTCTGGCAGTGGAGCAACACCACGAGGAGCCGGAGGTGGAGCTGCGCGCGCTGCTGGCGGACTTCCGGGCCTAGGCCCAAAGGGCGGCCCGGAAGGCGGTGGGAAGGCGCAGAAACCGCCCGGGAATCGGCGTAGACGCGAAATCCAAGGCCGGGCCAGGGTCGACTCCCCTACCCGCCCGAAACGGGCCGGAAACGGGCTTTAATCGGCATCGGGGCTGGGGGCGGCGCGAGCCGCGATCTCCGCCGCGCCCGAGCATCGCGGGCGCGGGAATGGCGTCGAGCGAGGAGTGGCGCCGTGCAGTCGCCTTGCTGGAGCCCCACCTTGCGCCCGGCGGGCAACGTGCTTCGTTAGCCCCCTTATGGCCGATTCCTCTCCGCGCGTCTGGTTCATCACGGGGGCCTCCCGCGGCCTAGGTCGCGCGGTGGCGGAAGCGGCCCTCGCGCGAGGCGACCGCGTGGCGGCGACGGCCCGCGATCCCGGTACCCTCGCGGACCTTGTGGCGGCGGCGCCAGAGCGGGCGGTGGCCCTGCGCCTGGATGTGACCGCCCCGGGGGAGGCGCAGGCCG
>JBILWD010000299.1:0-4577 GCA_044370095.1 Opitutaceae bacterium
AGAACGCGGGGCGGTGGATCAATGACGGGCCGAGGAGCCCTCGGTCTTCTTCGTCAGGATCTCGAGGGCGTGGGAAACGTCGGAAACCTCGAGCTTGGCCTGGCTATCCATCGCGTTGAGGTAGTTGTAGGGGAAGAGGCCGAGGACGGCGACGGCGAGACCGGCGGCCGTGGCGATGAGCGCCTCGGCCACACCGCCCGTGATCGCGCCGGCGGCGGCACCGATGTCACCGCCACCGAGGGCGCCGAAGGTCCGCATCATACCGGTAACGGTGCCGAGGAGGCCAAGGAGGGGGGCGGCGGTGATGCAGGTGTCGAGCGTGGCCAGACCCTGCTGGAAGCGGGCCAGCTGCTGGTTGGCGGAGCGGGTGAAGGCGTTGGTCAGGGACTGCTCGCGATGCTTGAGGCTATCGACGATGATCTGGGCCACGAAGTCGGGGCTGCCCTTGCCCATCGCGATCGCGCCATCGGCGTCGCCGCGCTCCACGGACTCCAGCATCTTCTTTACCAGCTCGGGCTTCCGGGAAGACTTCTCACGGAAGATGAAGATGAGACGCTCCACCGTGACCGTGATCATCACGAAGGACACCAGGATCATCGGCCACATAATCCATTCGCCCTTGATGAACAGTTCCATCGGGGTGGCGTCGCCGAGGAGAAACGCGAGGGGGAGGCTTTGCATAATCATAGCTAGGAGTTGGTAGGACTAGGGATGAAGGGGATGTTCGGACGGGGAAAGCGGGGGACGGCGCCTCAGGCCAAGGGGGAACGGGGGCGCATCTGGGGAACGGGGCACTCCGTGGGGCGGATGGTGGATTCGGATACGGGAATCACGAAAGCCGGGACTAGGGGAAAGGGAAACTTGGGTGTCAACTTACTTTGTCGGGGAATTCGGTGAAAAGAAAGTGACGCCGCTTGTTCCAGCGGGAAGCGCGGCGCGGGAGGGGGAGGATTGGCTGCCCGACTAGGACTCGAACCTAGACAAAACGAGTCAGAGTCGTTTGTGCTACCATTACACCATCGGGCAGGAAAGCGGGGGGAAAACGCGGGGCGGAACGGAGCGGTGGAGCCGGCGATGGGATTCGAACCCGCAACCGCCTGTTTACAAAACAGGTGCTCTACCGTTGAGCTACGCCGGCAACTTCCACCGGGATCCGAGGGACAAGTGGGAAAAAACGCGACTAAAACCTACGGCCCTTGGTGGCTCCCCGGGGACTCGAACCCCGAACCTACTGATTAAGAGTCAGCTGCTCTACCATTGAGCTAGGAAGCCGAACCAAGGAACGATCAGGACTTCCCAAGGCGCCCGGGATGTCAACTGCGATTTCCTTCCGCGATTGAACCGTGCAAAATCAGCGCGGCGCGCAGATCCCGCGGGGGCGCGACCGCGGGTGGCCCAACCTCAACGGAGCGTCAGAAGCGCTTGGAAATCTGGCCGTAGTAGGCGCGGCCGCGCGGGTTGGTGCCGGCGCCGCGCTGGTAACCCGTGTCCGAGTCGGCCAGCGGCGGGTCCGTATCGCGGACATTGTTCACCCCGAGGCGGGCGGAGAGATTGGACCAGAGGGAGCCACGGCGGGACGGGAACGCATAGTTCAGGTAGGCGTTATGGAGGACGTGGCTGGAGACAAGGTAGCGGTAGCGGCGCACGCCGCCCGAATCGACGTACGACGAGATGTAGTTTGGTCGGCCGAGGACGGCGTAGACCGCCTCGGTGGTGGCCGTGCCGGTATCGACGTAGGGGCCGTAGTAATTGGTGAACCAGCCGGCGCTCCAGCCCTCGTGGCGCCAGGTGAGGCCGATATTACCGCGGAAGCGGGTGCGGCCGTCGCGGTTGATGTTGCCGATCTTCGGGGCGCCCGGTTCCGACTGGGTGTCGAACTGGAGGAGATAGGAGGCGTCGCCGCGTACCGTGCCCTGGCCGAGGCGGGTGCGGGGCAGGCGGTATTCGAAGCCGAAATCGAGGCCCTCGGCCTCGCGGCCCGCCAAATTCACGTAATCGGTCACCACGGAGCGAATCCCGCCGACCGGGGCGCGGCGTTCCTGCGGCGGGCGCGTGGCATTGTAGGCGGCGAAGGCCTCGAGGTCCGCGGGGGTGACCGGGTCGCGCACGACCTTGGGGTTGCCGACATAGCCGGCGGTGCCACTGCCGAGGTCCACGCGTTCGATCGCCGTGCCGGCGGCGAGGGCCCGGCGGACGGCGCCATCCAGCAGTTCCTCATCGAGCAGGAGCTGCGCGGTGCCGCTGACCGACGAGATCACATCGCGCTGGCGGATTCGCCAATAGTCGACGGTGACGGTGAGGGCCTTGAGGAACGGCGGGGTGAAGCCCGTGCCGAGGGTGAGCGAGCGGGCGGTCTCTGGCTGGAGGTTGGCGTTGCCTTGGCGGAAGACCACCGGGACCGCGTTGGAGTCGCGATTGAGGCCGGTGACCTCGGCGCGGTAGACGTCGTTGAACGTGGAGCCGGAGCGCTGCAGCGGGGTGACGTTGGACTGAACGAGGTTCGGGGCGCGGAAGGAGGCGGCGCTGGTGGAGCGGACGAGCAGCCACTCGTTGGGCCGATAGTTGAGCCCGATCTTGGGTTTCACGGTGTCGCCGAAGTCGGAGAAGCGTTCGGCGCGGCCGGCGACCGAGACCTCGAGGGAGCGGGCGAAACGGGTGCGGTTCGCCTTGCCCACGAGCGGGAAGAGCGCTTCGGCGAAGACGGAGGCGTTGGTGCGGGACTTGTACAGGTTGGGGTTCGGGCTCAGGGCGATGAAGTCGTTTTCGTTGGGCCCGAAGAAGAGGTTATTGGGGTCGGAGGCGTTCCCGTTGAAAGGGGCGTCGGCCGGGTTGAAGGCGGCATAGGGCGGGCGCCAGTCCTTGTAGTCCTCCCAACGGAACTCGGCGCCGAGGGCGAGGCCGATCGCGCCGCCCCAGAAACGGTCGAGCACGCGGCCGTTGAGCTTCAGGTCCCAGCTGGCGAGCTGGGTGCGGCCCTCGCGGACGAAGTCATCGTAGAGGGAGTTGGTGAGCGCCTCCGGGTTGCGGTAGGGGCGGTCGACCACGAGCAGGTAGGGGTTCGTGGTGCTCGCCTGGGGAACGAGACGGAAGGTGTAGCTGAAGGGATTGAAGGCCTTGGCGGGATCGGAGGTCGTGAGGGCGGCGCGGAGTCGGCTCTCGCGGACGGCGAAGTTCTCCACATCGCGGGTGAAGTTGCGGCCGTACATCACACCGGATTCCCATTCCCAGCCGGCGGCGAACTTACCCCGGAGGCCGCCTACGAGCCGGATGGCGGTGGAATTGACGGTGATGCGGCGGGGCTTGAAGTCGCGGGGGATCACGCCCACGCCGCCGAGGAACTGGAGCGCGGCCGGGGCGCCAGCGAGGCGCGGGGAGCCGTCCGAGTTGGGGCGGCCCTGGGGATCGTAGAACCGGCTGCCGAAGGGATTGAACGGATGGTCGGCGCCGAGGTAAATGTTGTGGTCCGTGCTCGAATCGAAGGCGGAGGGCAGGCGGCCGGTGACCGACTTCGCTCGGTAGGTCAGCACCTCGCCAAAGACCTCTAGGTCGCGGCCCAACTGGTGGCGCAGGACGGCCGTGAGGTTAAAGCGGTCCGTGCGCGGGAGGATCGGTTTGAAGTCGTTGGGGTTCTGATACCAGTTGACCGTGAAGTCGTCGATGTTGTGCGAGGGCAGCGTCTGCCGGAAGCCGACGTTCCCGTCGGCGAGCGGAATGAGGTAGAACGTCCCGTTGGTCGCGAGGGTGGCACTGGTGGAGCCGGAGGTCGTGATGATCCCGCGGTTTCCGTCTGGACGCGCCCCAACGAAGCTGAAGTTGGGGCCCCAGGTGCCGCGGACAAAGCCACCGTAGTAGCTCGAATCGGTGCTCAGTCGGTTGTCGAAGTCGTTATCCCGAACCACGGTGCCGGCGGCATCGAGGAGCGGCCGGCCGTCCCAGGGCGGCGGGACGTCGCGCACAACCCGGATATCCTGGTCGCGGGAGAACTTGCGCTGGTTCAGCCAGAGGAAGTCCCGATGGTAGTAATCGAGGGTCACCAGCAGGTTGCTCCGGCCGCGGTTGAAGTTGCGCCCGTCGGTGATCTCGACGTTCCAGTCGTTGCCGCCGCCGCGTTCCGTGACGCTGGCGCGGGCGCGGATCGAGAGGCCATCGAAGCGGGTGCGGGTGATCGAGTTGACGACTCCGGCCGCGGCGTCGGTCCCGTAGATCGCGGAGGCGCCGTCGCGGAGCACCTCCACGCGCGAGATGGCGGCCATCGGGAGGTTGTTGACGTTGGTGGAGAGCGAGGGGACGGAGCTCTCGGCCATGCTGATGGGGTGCGGGGGCAGGCGGCGGCCATTGAGCAGGACCAGCGTGTTGCCCGAGCCGAGCCCGCGCAGGTTGATCGTCGAATTGTCGCCGCGGGCGTCGGCCCCGAGCGTGTTGCCCTCGTCGAGCGTGATGGGGCCGCCGATCGAGAAGGTGTCGAAAAGCTCGGCCGCGGTGGGGACGCCCCGCAGGTCTAGGTCCTCGAGGTTCATCACCGTAACGGGCAAGATCTTCTCCTCGTCCAGCCGGCGGATGTTGGAGCCGGTGACGGT
>JBILWD010000300.1:0-4549 GCA_044370095.1 Opitutaceae bacterium
CGGCACGGCACCCTCAGCCCAGACCGCCCGCAAGCGATCCCACGCTGCCGGTGGCCCACTCGTCACCGGGATCTGCGCCAGCCACGCCTCGTACGGAGCAAGTTTAGCCTTAACTTGCTCCCATTCCACCTCCGTCAGGACGAGCGGACGGGAACCTTGGAGCGGCGCCAAAGCCTCCTGCTGCAAGCGCGCGAGGGCAGCCGCCCAGGCAGGGTTGACCCCGTCTTGTAAGGGGAGCGGGCGACCCGCCTCGATGCGGGCGAGGGGGAAGGCGGCGGCCTCGGGTGCGTTAGCCCGCAAGTCCTTGCCCGCCAACAGCTGGTAATCGGCTTCCGCCCGATTGAGGGCGCCCAGCGCGCGGGGGTCGAAGGCCGCCAGCCGGCAACGGCTGAAATAGTCGTCTACCTTCCCGCGGACCGCCCGCACGGCCGCCGCCACCGCCGAGGTGGCTTCCCCGGCCGGTCGCACGCCCGAACCGGCTCCCGCCGCCTGCCACGCCTGCCACGCCAAGAAGTCCGCTTGGCAGCGCGCCACCTGCTCCCGAGTGACCCCGCGCGTGCCGGCGGCGTTGGGTTGACCCCCGGTCACCGCCACGAGATCGGCCAGAGCCTGTCGTACCGGCTCCGTTTCGCCGGCCGCCGGCAAAATCACCCCATCCCCCCGCAAATCTATCCCGTCCGGGCGGTGCCGGAACGCGGTGACGTCGTCCACCGTCAGGGGGGAGGCCGACGGCCGCCCGTGGAACTGCAAAATTCGGCCAGCACAAGCAAGGTTTGCCTTACCTTCCTCGGTGTCTTCGCGCAATGCCGCGAGGGGGAGCCCGTTGACGCCCTGCAGGAGGCTGTCGGGAGCGCGGACTTGGGCGACGGCCCACCGGACGGCGGCCTGCACCTCGGGCACGCGGATCCGGCCGTCGCGGTCGGTATCGATTAAATCGAGGGTGCGCTCGTCGAGGGCGAGGCCTTTGACGGGGCAGGCAAGGGCGACCCAGAGCTTGGGGTCCAGTTGATCGAGGGCGGCGAGGTCCGCGCCCGAGGTAAGGGCCACTTGATCCAGCCCTCCGGTGCGGAAGCGTTGCCAAACGTGCGGCTTGCGAGCGGAGGAGTCCATAGGGTGGGGCGGCGCAAGGAGCGCTCGCCCTCGCAGGAAACTCCGGATGGGGCCGTTGCCAAGCCGGCCGGTAACTTGGGGCGCCGGAAAAGCGGGCGGACTCGAAGCTGCCTTTGACCCCAAGCCCGGAACTAGCATCGTCCCGCCCATGCGTTTCTCCCCGGCGCGCTCCGCGCTGCTTCTGTTGGCCCTTGCCACCCCGGTTGCCGCCCAAGAACGGCCCCTCGCCTGGACCGGCGCCCGCATCTACCCGATCGCCGGCGAACCCATCGCGGATGGCGTGCTCGTGGTGCATCAGGGCAAGATCGTCGCCGTGGGGGCGGCCGGGAGCGTCACCGTGCCCGCCGGTGCGGAAGTCCGGGCGCTGCCGCCGGGGAAGGTCATTTTGCCGGGGCTGGTCGATTCCCATAGCCACATCGGCGGCGCGCAGGGCGGGGACGGCTCGGGCGCGTTGCACCCGGAGGTGCGGGTGCTCGACGCCTTGGACGCCCGCCACGCCTCGATCCAGCGGGCGCAGGCCGGCGGCATCACCACCGCGAACGTGATGCCCGGCTCCGGCCAGCTCATCTCCGGCCAGACCCTTTACCTGAAGCTGCGCGACGGGCGCATCATCGACGATCTCCTGATCCGCTTAGCGGACGGATCCCCCGCGGGCGGGTTGAAGATGGCCAACGGCACCAACCCGATGCGCGCAGCGAGCGGCCCGTTCCCCGGCACCCGCGCCAAGGCCGCCGCGATGATGCGCGACCAGTTCATCAAGGCGCAGGAGTATCAGGCCAAGGTGGCCCGGGCAAAGGGTGATCCGGAAAAGCTGCCGGCGCGCGACCTCGGGTTGGAGATGATTGGTGAGGCCTTGGCGGGGCGGCGGATCGTCCAATTTCACTCCCATCGGCACGACGACATCCTCACCGCGCTCCGCCTGCGGCAGGAGTTCGGGTTTAAGATGGTCCTCCACCACGTGAGTGAGGCTTGGAAGGTGGCCCCCGAGATCGCCGCCGCCGGCGTGCCCGCCTCGGCCATCGTCCTCGACTCCCCCGGCGGCAAGCTGGAGGCACGCGACTTGAGCTTTGATACTCCGGCCGCGCTGGAGAAGGCGGGCGCCGAGGTCGGGCTGCATTCCGATGACCCGGTGATCGATTCGCGCCACTTCCTGCGGTCCGCGGCGATTGCGGTGCGTGCCGGGATGAGCCGCCCAGCCGCGCTCCGCGCGGTGACCCTCGCCAACGCCAAGATGCTCGGGCTCGACGACCGCGTGGGCACCCTGGCGGCGGGCAAGGATGCCGACTTCATCGTGCTCTCCGGCGACCCTTTCAGCGTCTATACCCAAGTGGAGGAAACGTGGATCGAGGGCCGGCGCGTGTTTAATCTCTCGGATCCCGTCGACCGCACCTACGCCCTCGGCGGACCCGGCGCGGGGGATCCCCGCCGCACCCCGCTCTGCTGTTACACCAGCGCCTGGGACATCATCCTCGCCGCCAACGGCGCCCTCCAGCAATGAACCGCGCCACCCGCCTCGCCCTGCTCCTAGTGCTCGCCCCGGCCGCCGCCTCCGCGGCGATGCCCTTGGCCATTCAGGCCGGCGTGCTCTACCCGGTCTCCGGTCCACCGGTCCGCGACGCTCTCATCCTGATCCGGGACGGCCGCATCACCTTTGTTGGACCGGCCGCCGACCGGATGATCTCGGCGGATCATCAGATTATCAGCGCAGCGGTCGTCACCCCGGGTCTCATCGACGGGCGGGCGACGGTGGGCTTATCCGGCCTCCTCAACCAGCCGCACGACCAGGATATGCTGGAGCGCTCGGCGCCGGTGCAGCCGGAGTTGCGGGCGATCGACGCCTACAATGGAGGCGATCCGCTCGTCGCCTGGGTCCGCAGCCTCGGCGTGACCACCGTCAACACCGGCCATTCCCCGGGGGCGCTGGTCTCCGGGCAGACGATGGTCGTGAAGACCTCGGGCGGTGCCCGGGACCGGGAAGTGCTGCAGCCGGCGGCGTTCATCACGGCCGCTTTGGGTGGGGCGGGGGTGAACCGGGCGGAGGGCAAGGCGCCGGGCACGCGGGCTAAGGCGGTCGCGCTCCTGCGGTCCGAATTGATCAAGGCGCAGGAATACGTCCGGAAGCGGGCGCTGACCGACGAAACCAAACGCCCCGCGCGCGACCTGCGGCTGGAGGCCCTCGGGCGGGCTTTGGACGGTTCCCAGCGGCTGCTAATCACGGCGCACAAGGCGCCCGACATCCTCGCGGCGCTGCGGCTGGCGAAGGAGTTTAATCTGCAAATCGTGCTGGATGGCTGCGCGGATGCGCCGTTGGTGCTGGAGGAGATCCGCGCCGCGGGTTTCCCGGTGATTATACACCCAACGATGGCGCGGGCGGGGGACGACACCGAGAACCTAGCGATGGACACCGCGGCCAAGCTGGCGGCGGCGGGCATCCCGTTCACCCTGCAAAGCGGTTACGAGTCCTACGTGCCCAAGACGCGCGTCGTCCTGTTCGAGGCCGCCGTGGCCGCGGGCCGGGGCCTGGGCTTCGAACGCGCCCTCGCTAGCGTCACCGTAGACGCGGCCCGGATCTTGGGGGTGGCGGACCGGATCGGCACCGTGGAGGTGGGCAAGGACGCGGACCTCGCGCTCTTCGATGGAGACCCCTTCGAGTACACCACGCGCGTGACCGCCACCGTGATTAACGGGGAACTCTTCCGCGACGGCCCTCGCTGAGCGGCGACCGGCGGGAATTGGAAGCTCCATTATGGTTTTCCAAAGCCTGCAGGTTGTGCTCTCGTGGAACCGGCTTTCCCTCGACCTTTCGTGCCCATGCCTGAATTCAGCCTCTTTCCCTTCACCGATTACTGGTGGTTCTACGCCCTCTTCACGGTCGGCGTGCTGGGCCTCCTCGCAATGGATCTGGGCGTGTTCCATCGCCAGGCCCACACCGTCTCCTTCAAGGAGGCGCTGGGCTGGTCGATTGTTTGGTGCATCCTCGCGCTGATCTTCTGCTTTGGCCTGTGGCGTTACGCCGAATGGAAGCTGCCGCAGGATCCAAGGTTGTTGGCCCTGGGGATGACGGCCGAGCAGGCGACGGGGCTGGCGCGGCAGACGGCGCTGGAGTTCCTCACCGGCTATGTGGTCGAGCTGTCCCTGTCGGTGGACAACATCTTCGTTTTCGTGGTGGTGTTCACGTTTTTCGGGATTCCGCCGCAGTATCAGCACCGGGTGCTGTTCTTCGGCATTCTCGGCGCCTTGGTCTTCCGAGTGATCTTCATCTCGCTCGGTGCGGTGCTGATGAAGTTCCACTGGGTCATCTGGGTGTTCGGCGGCTTCCTGATTTTGACGGGCCTGAAGATCCTGTTCGCGCCGGAGAAGCCGATGGATCCGGAGAAGAACCCGATGCTGCGGCTGCTACGGCGCTTCATCCCGATCACACCGCGCTTTGAAGGCCAGA
>JBILWD010000301.1:0-4541 GCA_044370095.1 Opitutaceae bacterium
CTGGCGCGCGGGCTGGGGTTGGAGCCGCTGGCGCCCGCGATGGAGAACTGGCTCGCGGCCCGCGGCATCACACCCGCCCCGGCGGTGCGCGCGGCGGTTTTGCCGGATCCCGGCTGGCTCGGGGTGTCGGGCCTGCGCTCGCCGCCCTGTCCCCGGGGCTGGGCGCGCTGCCGGATCCGTCGCTGCAGGTCGTGCGCACGGAATCCCGGCCGACCGGCGTGGTCGACGTGTTGGTGCGGGAGAACGATTCGTGGGACGTCGGCAACCCGCCGGGCCTCGTGGCGACGGCGACCGCGGCGGTGGGCGCGTTCCCGCTGGCGCCGGGCGGGCGCGACGCAGCCCTGCTGCTCACCCTGCCGCCGGGGACCTACAGCGCCCAGGTCGGCGGCCCCGCGGGCGCCACGGGCGTCGCCCTGGTTGAGGTCTACGAGATGCCCTGAACCCGGAGTCGCGGGGTCGGATTCCGCTCCGCGCCGGCACTCCGCGTTTGGCAAGCCGGCCGCTTCCTGCGTGGCTGGCGGGAATGCCGGAATCGCTCAGCGACCTGACCCTCGACGACTTCGCGCGGCGCCTCGCCGCCGTCGGGTTCGCGGCCGCGCACGCCGGGCCGGTATTGCGAGCCCACTACGGGCAGGGCTCCTCGTCCCCGCGGCCCGGTCTCCTGCCGCCGGCGGGGCTCGAGGAGTGGCTGGCCACGGCGTTCACGCCTACTGCGGAGGTGGTGCAGCGGGCGGCGTCCGCGGACGGCACGGTTAAGCTGCTCCTGCGTTGCCGCGACGGCGCCACCATCGAGGCGGTTCTGATGCCGGGTGACCGGTCGGACCGCGCCGCGGGCTGCCTGTCGTCCCAGGTCGGCTGCGCGATGGGCTGCGATTTCTGCGCCACGGCGCGCACCGGGTTCCTGCGCCACCTCACTTCTGGCGAGATCGTGGCGCAGTTTCGCGCGCTGCGGCGCGAGGCGGCTGCCCAGGGCCGCTCCCTGAAGACCGTCGTCTTTATGGGGATGGGCGAGCCGATGCTGAATCTGCCTGCCGTTCTCGCCGCAGCGGAGCGCCTCGCCGACAACCGCGTCGGGGGCCTCGGCTGGCGGCAGATCACGGTGTCCACCGTGGGAGTCATCCCCGGCATCGACGCGCTGACCGCCGCCGGGCACAGCCTCAATCTCGCCGTCTCCCTGCACGCCCCGGATGACGCCACCCGGGCCCGGCTGCTGCCGCCCGGCCGCCGGTTCGCGGTGGCGGATGTGCTTGCGGCCGCGGACCGGTTCCAAGCCGCGCGGGGCCGGCCCGTCACGCTGCAGTACTGCCTGCTCCGTGGCGTCAACGACGCGCCGGAGCAGGCCGAGCAGCTGGCCGGCCTCGTCGGTGCGCGCCGGATGCACGTGAACCTGCTGCATTACAACGCGACCGGCCTCGGGCTTGGGGGAGCGCGTTACGAGGCCGTGCCCGTGGCCGGGGCGGAAGCGTTCGCCGCGATCCTGCGCCGCCGCGGTGTGGTGGCGCACTTCCGGCGGCCGCGCGGGCCCGACATCGACGCCGCCTGCGGGCAATTGCGGCGCCGCGTGCTGGCGGAGTCCGCGGGTGACGTTTCCCCGGGCGAAGCGTCTGCCTGAGGCGAAGCCCGATGTTCCGCCGCCGCCGCCTTCGAATCCTCGCTTTCTGTGCTGGCCTGCTCGCCGCGCGCCTCGCGGCGGCCGATTTCCACGTCGCGCCGCACGGTTCCGATGACGCGCCGGGGACCGCCGCGGCGCCATTCGCCACCGTGCAGCGGGCGCAGGCGGCGGCTGCGCCGGGCGACACCGTGTTCCTGCGCGGCGGCACCTACCGGCTGCGGGAAGGCGACATCGCCCGCACCGAGCGCATCTTCGCCTGCGTCACCCTGCTGGACAAAAGCGGCGAGCCCGGTCGCCCGATCCGCTACGCGGCGTGGCCGGGGGAGAGGCCGGTGTTCGACTTCTCGGCGGTGAAGCCGGCGAACCGCCGCGTGCACGCGTTTCGGGTGACCGGCTCGTGGCTGCACCTCGAGGGCTTCGACGTGGTGGGCGTGCAGGTGACGATTAAGGGCCACACCCAATCCATCTGCATCGACGTGCAGGGCAGCCACAATGTCATCGAGCGGTTGAGTCTGCGTGACGGAATGGCGATCGGCGTGTGGATCGGCGACGGCGCGCACAATCTAGTGCTGAACTGCGACGCCTACCGGAACCACGACCCGGTGTCGGGTGACGGCCGGGGCGGCAACGTCGATGGCTTCGGCTACCACGGGCGCAAGGGCAGCGTGGGCAACGTGTTCCGCGGCTGCCGGGCGTGGTTTAACAGCGACGACGGCTTCGACTTCATCAACTCCGCGGAGGCTGTGACCGCGGAGGATTGTTGGGCTTTCTACAACGGCTACACGCCGGACTTCACCCCGCGCGCGGACGGCAACGGCTTCAAGGCGGGCGGTCACGCTGGCACGCCGGTGGAGCGGCTGCCGACGCCGATCCCGCGCCACGTCGTGCGCCGCAGCGTCGCGGTGCGCAACAAAGCGAACGGGTTCTACGCGAACCACCACCTCGCCGGCGTCGACTTCATCCACAACACCGCGTGGCGGAACCGCGTGAACTTCAACCTGCTCGGCCGCTTGGAGGATAATGCCACCCGCGTGCCCGGGCGCGGCCACCGCCTCCTTAACAACGTCGGCCTTGAGGGCGGCGAGGAGATCGCGCAGCTCGACGCGACCGCGTGCACGGTTGCGGGCAACTCCTTCCTCGGCGGCTGGGCCGCCACGGCGGCGGACTTCGCGGGCCTTGACGAGGCGGACCTGACGCGCCCGCGGCAGCCGAACGGCCAGCTGCCCGTGACGTCGCTCCTGCGCCTCGCGCCGGGTAGCCGGGCGATCGACGCGGGCGTGCCGTGGGGGGAACCGTTTGCCGGACGCGCGCCGGATGCGGGGGCCTTCGAGGCCGGAGCGGCCCGCTGAGGCGTCAACCCGCACCCGCCGGGGATGGGCCGGGTGGCGGGGCGGCGTGGCGCCGGCGGGCCCGGGCCGGAAAGGGCGGGGGTTCCCGTCGCGCCCCCGGGCTGGGTGGTGGGCGAGGGGCCGGGGGCGCGGCCAGTTGGCGGGGGCGCCGGAGGCAGAGCGCGCAGAAGGCGGTCATTTCGCGGCGGGCGAGGTCGCGGAACACGAGGTTCAGTTCTCGCAGCGCAGCATCGCGCTCCGCCGGCGAAGGGTGCGGGCCTTCCGCTTGGGAGAGCACGAGCGCTTCCTGCAGCGCCTGCTCGCCGGCGGCGAAATGGGCCCGCAGGGGATTCTGCCCGCAGGGGCAGCCGGACTCCCCGCGGGCGTGCGGTCGCCGCGGTCGGCGCCGCGTCCCTGGCGCTTGCAGCCGGCGCAGGACGGTGCGCAGCGTCCAGCCGACGAGGTGCACGAGGGCCTCGGGATTCGCGAGCGGGGAGGCGGCGGGCTCGGCACGGAGCAGGTCCACCCAGCGGGCGCGGATCGCAGGGGCGCGGCGCGCCAGGGCTTGGAGGAGCGCGGCTTGCACGGGGCCAGCAAACCACATCGCACCGCGGGATGGCTCCGCGCCGGTTGGGCTTCCCTGCGCGTGGCTTGGAGGTCCCGGCCCGGGAGGCGCCGCGGCGCGCGGATCAGGCCTCGGGTGGGCGCGTTTCCACCCAGCGGACCGCGTGGCGAATCAGCGCGGTGGCGTCGCGCAGCCCGAGCTTCTCCTTCAGGTGGCTCCGGTGCACGTCGACCGTTTTGGGGCTGAGATGTAGTTCCGCGGCGATCTCGCGCGTCCCCTTGCCTTGGCCGATCAGCTGGAACACCTCGAACTCACGGTCGGTGAGCTGCTCGATTGGCGAAGACGAGCCTCGCGGCCGCCGGCTGCTCACCGCTTCGAGAATCCGGGCCGACATCTTGTGGCTCACGTAAACCTCTCCCCGCAGCACCTGCCGGATCGCGCCCAGCAGGTTCTCGCCCCCGGCCTCTTTCATAATGTACCCGCGGGCCCCCGCGCGCAACGCTCGCTCGGCGTAGACGGCCTCGTCGTGCATCGAGATCACCAAAATGGGGATCTCCGGGTGGGCGGCGCGCAGGTCCTTAATGAACTCGAGCCCACTGCGGCCAGGCATCGTGAGGTCGGTCAGGATCAGGTCGGGCCGCTGGCGGGCGAGCGCCTGGAGCGCCTCCGCGGGATTGCCGGCTTCCCCACCAACGACGAGGTCGGGTTGGCAGCCGATCAGTTGGCCGAGGCCCGCCCGCATAAACGGATGATCGTCGACGAGCAGAACGCGACGGCGGGCGGAAGGGACGGCTTTGGGCTTCACGGGGAGGAGGGGAGGCTGCAGCAGACACTGACGCCGCCGCCGCGGCGGGAGTCCACCGCGAGAGTGGCACCGATGGCGTTGGCGCGATGGCGCATCACGCTCAGACCGATGCCCTCGGCGGGAGCGCCCTTCCCGCGGAGCAGGCCGGCACCGTCGTCTTCCACCGCGAGCCGCAGGGCGCCTTCGCGGCGGGCGAGGCGAATGACGATCTCCGTCGCCCGGGCGTGCTTC